>JACIWP010000067.1 GCA_014360855.1 Anaerolineae bacterium | reverse complement strand
TGGTGGCGGCGCGCTGGATCCACAAGAAGCCGCGCCGCAAGCCCTATCTGGTGTACTTTTCGCTGGGTGCTCCGCTGGCCTACTCGGCATTGGCCTGGGCATTGTTCCGCATCCCCGCCGGCCGCCAGATGATGCTGTTGGGTGTCTTCGTCCTGTGCGTCATGGTGGCGGCCCTGGTGGATGGACTTATCGGCGTGCCCTGGCTGGATTTCTTCGGCCGGGCGGTGCCGGCATCGGTGCGCGGCCGACTGATGGGGCTACAGGAACTGCTTTTCGCCATCTGTTCCGTGGGGGTGGGGGCGGTCGTCGCTTACTATCTGAGCCCCAGCGCACCGCCCTTCCCGCTGAACTTTGCATGGCTGGCCGTGTTTGCCGCGGCGGCATATTGGGTCGCGCTGGTATTGTTCCTGCCGCTGGAGGAGCCGGCGGAGGCCAATCCCACGTCAGAAGCCCAACCTACCTGGGGCGAGTATATCCCTCTGCTCGGTGCGATCCTGCGCACTGATCGCCCGTTCGTCATCTGGATGGCGGTGCGCATCCTGGGCGGGTTCTTCAGCCTGGCCCTGCCCTTTTTCGTGCTGTACGCCACGCGCGAGCTGGGCCTGCCGGCCAGCCTGACCGGCGCCTTTCTCTCGGCCCAGGTGGTCGGCTCGGCGGTCGGCAGTCTGGTCCTGGGCTATGTCTATGACCGCCGTGGCAGTCGGCTGATTATCCGGGTGGTCTTGCTCATCAGCGCCGGCATCCTGGTGGCGGCACTGTTGGCCCCGCTCCTGCGCCATACCGGCCTCCTCCTACAAGCCCTTTTCGTGCTGTTGTTCTTCTTCCTGGGCATCAGTGCCTCCAGCACCGCCGGTTTCTTCATCGGGCATATGAATTTCATTATCGACTATGCGCCGCCGGCACAGCGCCCCTTGTACATCGGGCTTTCCAACACGCTGGCCGGCCCGGTCTCCCTGGTCTCCATCCTCGGAGGATGGATCCTGCAGGTTTCCTCCTATGGGGTGCTGTTCGGGGTGACCCTGGGCTTCATCCTGGCGGCCCTGCTGTTGAGCGGTCAACTGCCGGAGCCGAAGCGGGTGATGCGGGAACGCGCGGCGCAGGCCTAAGGGCTTCCGCGGGCGGCGGCCGGCAGCCAGGCCCGATAGGCCTGACAGGGGTCCAGAGGCAGGAGGCCCGGCTCCGCCTGAGACAGCAGGGCGGTGATGTCCGCCAGGGTCTGTCCGCTTTTGGGGACGGTTGGCGCGTCGACGGCGACCCGGATGCGCCGGCGCTCCCCGCACACGGTGATCGGCTCGCCGGCGGCGGTGCCGTGCACAGCGGTCATCAAGCCCTCCAGCCCATAGACAGCCTCTCCGCCGATAATGACCAGCCGCACATCCTGTGCCCGGGCTGAAACGACCGTTTCATAGGAGTCGCCGGCGCCGCCGGCGAGGACCACCAGGTCCGCCAAAAAGCCCGGGGCAACGCTCCCCAGCCGGGTTT
Organism: Anaerolineae bacterium; assembly: GCA_014360855.1. NCBI lineage: Bacteria > Bacillati > Chloroflexota > Anaerolineae > Anaerolineae bacterium. Next base: position 10,865 of record JACIWP010000067.1, on the reverse strand, counting down.
CCAGCCCCAACTGCGCCGCGGGATAGGTGGTCACCATATTCACCAGTGTCTCGGAGGGGATTTCCCTGTCCCACTGTTCCCGGCTCCAGCCCCTGGCGAACGCCAACTCCCGCAGGATGTCGTAGGAGCCGGTGGGTGTCCAGTCGGGCGCCAGGGAAACGGGGAGTCCAAGGGCCAGCGCCGGCCGCGGGTCCAGGGTGGCGCCATACAGGCGCAGGTTACTGCGCGGCGACCAGACCAGGGAAGCGCCGGCGGACAGCATCGCCTGGAACTCGGCGGGGCCGTAGGGGATGCCGTGGATGATGACGCTGGCCGGCAGGAGCCCCCAGCCCTGCCAGGTGGTGAACTCCGCCAGGGAGCCCGCGTCGGTGCCCTCGCTGAGATGGATGATGACCCGGCGGTATGCGCCGCTGGCCACGCGCCGGCGAATGGTCTCGCGGGCGCCTTCGTTCAGCTCCATGGGGAAAACCTCGGTGCGCAGGGCGGGGTTCATGCGCTCGGGGTTGCGCACCAGGATGCGCGGATGGGCGTAGCAGGACCAATAGGTGGTGGGGTAGGCGCCCTGTTGTGTAGTATTGCCGGCGAGGAGCGCGCGCACCTCGGCATATTTCCACATCTCGCAGATCAGGCCGCCGGCCTGCAGGGCGGAGAAGCGCTCTCGAAAGGCGCGGTATGCGGGATGGCTTTGCCATGCATAGCGGTTGGGAAAAGTCTGGCCAAAGGAAAGCTCCGGGAATATGTTGTAGGGTGGGTGGTCGTGGGCGTTGACCAGGCCGGGCAGGATGAGGCCGCCGGCCTCCACGACCGGCATGCCGGCCGGGCGGACGGTCGTGACATCGGAGATATACTGCCCCTGCACAACCACATAGGCATTGGGCAGCACGGTTTCCGGTGTCATGACCGTGCCGTGCAGGGCAAAGGGGGCCGGCGGGGGCAGTCCGATATCCTCATCGCCGCGCGGCTCGAGCTTGAAGGCATCGTAGGAGAAGAAGACCACGCCGCGAAGGAACGACAGCATGTCGCCGGCGTGGGGCAGGTACCATAGGTCTGCCCGATTTCCAACCACGGCCGTGCCGGCGCCGTCGGAGACCTCCCAGTCGCCGAAGCCCAGCACAGCGGAGCGGACAGAGACCGGGCCAAGGTCCACCAACACCCCTTCGTAGGCCTCGGCGGCCATTTCCGCACAGGGGATCCGCAGGGCCGGCGGCAGAGGGCGCCCGTCTGCCAGCAGGACGTATTCCTGGATATCTACCAGTTCGGTCAGGCCGTAATATTCCTCGACCCGGGCGCGCAGGCGCAGTGCATCGCCGGGGGTGGGGAGGTGCTCCGGGTCGTAGACATAGATGCCGCTCCAGGGGCCGCCGGCCGGCTCGGCGATGACGTAGCCCTGGCGGTACACGGCGGTGACGATGCCGCTGGTGGTGACGGTCTGGCCGGCCAGGGGCGAGGCGCCGTCGAGGGCAGTCGTGAATTGGATGGCATAGATGGGGATCGGTTCATCGCCGGGGCCGGCCTGCACGGGACCGGTGGTGCCGGCGAACAAGAGCATGATGATGCCTGCGGTGATCAAGAACTTCTGCACCGGTTGCCTCCGAGAAGAAATGGCCGGCATGTCCCACCTAATTATACCAGGGATGCAGGGAATGGCCATGCTGTATATGGCCTTCCCGGCAAGGTGCCGGCTGTGAGAGCCCTGCAAATTTGACAAAATGGCTTCCGTATCCCATTCTGCTCCCTGCACGTCTTACCCAATAAGGTTGGCAGTTATCCTTCGATAAGGGAGCGCAGAATTTGCGATGAAGCCTCGTTGGACGTGGATGGGCATTACTGCCGTGTTGGTTTGTACCGCCGTGTTGTATCTGTTGTCCGGGGCGTTCCAGGCGCCGGCGCACGCCATTCCCCCTCAGCCGGCGGTTTTCTGGGGGAGCGTCCTCATGGATGGGGGGAACGTGCCCGCCGGCTCTCCGATTACTGCCTTCGTGTATAACGGCACCACCCCGGTGGAATGCGGACATGCCGTCGTGCAGATGCAGGACGGGCAGTCCGTATATGCTATTGCGGTGAACGGCGATGACCCGGATACGCCGGCCAAGGACGGCGCGCAGGATGGCGAGACGGTGTATTTCTGGGTGGATGTGCTGGGGGAGCGCCGGCAGGCCCAGCAGACAGGCGTGTGGCACAGCGCCGCGACCAGCTGGCTGGACCTGACGATTGCCGGCCCGCCGGCCACCGCTACCCCAACGCCGACCGCTACATCCACCCCTCGGCCGACTCCTTTCCCCAACGGGAGGAAGGTGTTTCTGCCCCTGGTGACCAAACTACCGCCGCTGAGCGGGCCGCTGACGGTGGTGGTGTTTCAGGAGGGGAGCGGGGGGTATGCCGGCACGCGGGATACCACGCTGGATGCCTGGTCCCCGTACAGCAACTTCGGTGGGGATGGAACCCTGCGGGTGCATGCCTACGATGTGCGCAGTGCCCTGCTGATGTTTGACCTTTCCTCCATTCCCAAACGGGCATATGTGGCCGAAGCGCGGTTAGAGCTGTATGCGGAAGGGCGCACTGCCGAGGCGCCCCTCTCTGTGGCAGTGTATCGTGTCAAGCGGCCCTGGTCTGAGGGGAACGCCAGTTGGCTGTGGGCGGATGTGGGGCAGGCGTGGCAGGAGGCCGGCTGTAACGGCGTCGTGGATCGCGAGCCAAGCCCTCTTGCGACGGTGCTGGCCACGCGTGCCGGCTGGTGGTATGTGTGGGATGTGACCCTTTTCGTGCAGGATTGGGTGCAGTATCCCGAGAGCAACGCCGGCGTCCTGCTTCGCACGCCTTCTTCCAGCGATTGGGTGGAGTATCAGTTCGCCTCCTCCGAAGCCCCTAATCCTTCTGTGCGTCCGCGCCTCACCGTCGCCTACCGTGTGGCGGCCCCGTAAGAATTTCGGGATCGGATATACTACCTGGCCCAAATTGGGCGTGCAAAACCGATAAGTTATGGTATAATGTAAGCGATATGTTTGCCGGCAGGGAGAGCGGTTCCGTACCGCCGGCGTCCCTCCTGCGTCTTAATGTACGAGCGCGTGCCATATCGCCCCAGCGCGCCGGATCGCGTGCGGATGCTGTGTCGGCCTGGGGTGGGCCGGCCCCGAAGAGCACCTCTTTGCCATCGCGGTTGCTCTGGCATCTGGATAGGTCGGATGAAGACCGATTGGATCAACAGGGCAATATGCTGACGTATACTTTTACGTTAAGATTTCCCCAGTTATGTAATTTGTATTGACACAGGATAGCACGTGTGATATTATGTATACGTGAAGGTTCCCGCGCAGGTACGAGTCCGGCTGGTGGTCATTGCCTACACATCGAGTGGCAGGCTCAAGAATAAAGGAGGATGCTATGCGTAGGACATTCCCCTGGCAGGCGCTGTGCGCCGCAATGATCGTCGTCATGGTGGTGGGATTCCTTCTCCCGAACGTCATGGTTGCGCCGGCCTCCGCCAGCTCGCCCCAGGCAGGTGCCGGACAGGATGTGGGGGCTTCACAGCTTGGCGCGGGGGAGTATAACACCCTGCGGGTCTATGGGCGGGACAACGAGGGCGCCGGCAATGCTCTCGCCGTCGATCCCATCACCTCCCTTGCCCCGGAAGATCCCCCCTACACGGACTTGGGCTCCATCTTCGACCCGCAAGGGCCGCAGGCGCCGCGCAAGGATTTCATCACGTGGGATCCCATCTGGATGCATGAGGAATACACCCCGGATGAGAACCAGCGGCTCTACCAGGACATCTACATCAGCGGCATCAATGGGTCGGAGAAGGTCTACTTCCGCATGTGGTACGAGCCCCGCCATCTGGACAAGGACCTGAACGCCGATGGGAGCATCAGCGAGACGGTGGATATCGTCTATCCGGCGCTGATGCAGGAGTTCACGTATCAGCTCACCGACATCGGCTATACTCCTGGGGCATCGCCCAGCCGTCTGCCGTTGCCGGCGGTGGGGAATGCCGGCAGCACCTCCTTTGTTTTCCCGATGGCCATGCGCGCCGGCGACCTCTTTGACGGTAGCGGTAACGTGGACACCACGTCCGGCAACGCCCGCTTCGGTTACGGTCTGACCAGCCTGGATGCCAACTTCGACGGCGCCGGCGATATCGTCAACATCGACAGCGAGGCCACCCTGGCTACCAAGCTGGGCCTGCCGGCGGGGACCTGGCTGGACTTCGACGGCGACGAGGCGCTGGATAATCTGAGCACGGACGGGGCCCCGCTGAGCGGCGACGAGCTGGTCGTGCTGAGCCTGAACCCGGTCCGGCTGGGTCTCGGCGAATCCGTCCAGTTCCTGGATTATCTGGTGACCCTCCAGGCGGTGGGCGACAGCGATGCGGTGGTGCTGGTGCGCTATGTGGGCGACCGCATCCCGGATGATCCGGCGCATGCCCATACCATCCCCAACGGCGCGGTGCGCTTCATCGATCGCCACGGTTCTGAGACGCCGGCGCCCAACGGCGGTGATGGGGTAGCGGCCGTGCCGGTCAGCCCCTTCTTTGTCCAGTTGGTGGCGGTGGATGCCCGCGACAACGCCGCGACCGTGCGCATCGGCCGCGGCCTGGGCGCGCCGTACAGCGCCATGGAAAGCGCGCCGTTCTCCGCCGACTTGCAGCCGGGCGACCCCTGGTTCCTCAAACGCTTCTACGTGGATGGTCATGAGTACAACGTGACGGCGATCGGCACGATAGGGACCGAGGGCTTCCGTTTCATCACCATCCGCACTCCCGTGCCGAAAGTGCCGGTCTACATCGCTCAGCATTCCATTGAACTGCAGGATTACGGGCCGTTAGATTGGCTGTCGGTGATGCCGCCGTATAACTACGAGCATTTTATCTTCACCGACATCCAGACCATCACCCGCTTCTCCGATGAGACGGTCCCGCCGACGACCGGCACGACACCCGATATGGTGGAGCCGTTCATTGACTATGTCGGCCGGCTGGTGGGCCCGGTGCCGCCCATCCTCCAGCACAACGGCCCCTTCCCGTACTACGGCATCAACCCCAACGTGCCCTACGGCGACCCGCGGGAGATGTTCCTGTTCTACGTGGCGGAGGATGTCAATTGGCAGTACCTGGGCGAGCTGAAGGAGCTGTACGGCGAGGTGCCGAACCCGAACACCGAAGATCCGGTGCCCTTCAGCGAGTTCTGGTACGTGCAGCAGTTCTGGACCCAGCCGTGGGCCTATACGGAGCTGGTGCTGCCCGATATCCAAGCGAGGCGCATGCCGGCCGGCGTGCGGGACCTCTATCTCCTCACCAGCTCTTTCCTGGCGGATCAGACGGAGATGCTGCAGTGGATCCAGGACAGCCCGCCGCCCTGGGCGTATAACCTGGTGTGGGACCCGGTGCGCGAGACCTGGGTGCGCAACACCACGGTGAATGATTTCGCCGGCTATTGGGCGCCGCGCGATGTACCCCGCGTGCAGTTCTGGTTCGATCCAGCGGAGGGCGGGAAGAAGTACAAGGACGAGGAGGGCATCCGCCTGTACGGCCGCCTGAACGAGGGCGCCGGCATGGGCACCGTGGGCGACTATATTGACCCCGTCAACGGAGCCTATCCGGTGGAGGTCATGCCCTACAGCGATCCCTGGGCGCCCTTCAACCCCGACCTGCCCGAAGCGCCGCGCAAGGACTCCCTGACCTTCAATCCGGTGTACATGAGCCGCGATAACAGCCTGACCGATCCCTTGCGCGGGCTGTATGGGCAGATTTCCGTGGAAGGCCAGGATGCCCGCGAGAAGGTTTTCCTGCGGATGTGGTATGAGCCGCAGTACTACGACAAGATTCGCATCGCCGACTCGTCTATCTACAGCTTCCCGGCGGTGATGCAGGAATTCACCTACATGGTGCTGGATACCAACGACAAGCCGACGCACGGCCGGCCAGGGGCTACCAACATCGCTTTCCCCATGGCTACCGATGCGGATGGCCTGCCGCGGCCTGATCCGAGCACCCGACAGTTGCCTCCCAGCCGGCTGCCCAGCTTCGGCTACGGCATCAACAGCTTCGATGCCAACTTTGACGGCACGCCGGACATCGTGCGGGTGCATTCGGAGTTCAGCCTGAACCAGTATCTGGGCACCGTGACCCTGGACTTCGACGGCAACGGCTCCGGGTCTGATTTCCTGGACCCGGATGGTGTGGGCGGCAACCCCCGCATGACCGGCGACGAGAAAGTGGTCTTCGCCGTGCAGAACATCCACCTGCGCATCGGCCAGAGCGCCCAGTTCCTGGACTACATGGTCACGCTGAACAATGTGGCCAGCACGCCGCTGGGCGTGGCCCAGGCGCAGTTCCAGCTCTGGTACACGGGCGGCGGGCTGTTCCCACAGCCGGGCGGCGGCTATTCACTCCAGCCTCTGCCGGTGCCCAGCCTGGGCTCCACGACGGACCTCCAGCCGGGTGATGCCGCCATCGCCGGCCGCAACCGCGGCTATGTCCGCCGCATCGCCAACGGCACGGACAACCTGGGCTCCGTGGACGGCGGCTGGTTCATCTACGTCCACAGCGTCAACCGCACGCTGGAAGAGGCGACCATCACCATCGGCCGCGCCCTGGGTGCCACCTATTCCGCCATTGACGACGGCGCCGGCGGTCATGACCTCGAGCCTGGCGATCCGTGGTACCTGAAGCGCTTCTTCGTGGACGGCCACGAGTACAACGTGGTGGCTATCCGGGCGGAGTATCAGGGCGATGCCGGCGTCAACGAGGACCCCACCGAGTTCAAGTACATCACCATCCGCACGCCGGTGCCCAAGGTCACCTTCGTCAACCAGCAGGACTCCCAGGTGCTCCAGGGCTACTTCCAGGGCCTGGTGTGGGACGTGAACACGGATCTGATCTCGGTCATGCCGCCGTTCGACCGCACCCATACCATTTCCGAGGATATCGTGACCCTGGATCCGGCGAAGTTCGCCATCCCCTTCTGGTATGACAGCGACTGCGCCGGCATTGCGCGGCCGTCGCGGGTGGTGCCGGCATTGGATATCTGCATCATCTCGGAGGACCGCGACCCGCAGTTCTTCGGCGAGCTGAAGCAGATACTGGATACGGCCGGCGAGAACCGCTGGAATACCCAGCAGTTCAACACCCTGCCCGACCGCTTCACTGAACTGCGGCTCCGGGCCGGCGAACTGTACCTGCTGACCTCCAACTGGCGCTCCACCGAGAGCATCGCCCACTTCTACGGCTGTCCTCTGCCGCCGCTGGACCCGACGACGCCGGACGACCCGCTCATCACCTGGAACCAGCAGGTGGAGCTGGCGGCATACCGCGGCGGCGACAGCCCCATTAGCATCCCTGCGCCCAACATGGGGCCCAACTACGCTATGCTGTACTGGCCGCCGGTGCCACAGCCGCCCGCACCTCCCACCAATCAGTACCTGGCGGATTACTACGATGGGCTGTTTGACCAGAACGACATCTGGATGAACAGCCTGAGGGTGAAGTTCTGGTACGATCCGCAGGATGTGGAGGACATCTACGTCAACCGCTACACGATGACGCCGGCGGTGCGCACCATCAACCTGCGGCAGGGCTGGAACCTCATCAGCTTCGATGTCTTCCCGACGGACCCGGCCATTGCCTCAGTGCTGTCGGGTATCGCCGGCCGCTACACACGGGTGCTGTCCTTCGACTGCAACGCAGGGACGCCGGGCCTGAGCTACTATCCGGACCTGCCGGCGCTCAGCAGTCTCCAGCACATGGATCCGTATCACGGCTACTGGATCTACATGAACTCCAGCGCCACGCTGACGGTGCAGGGCTTTGAGATCCCGGACAGCACGCCCATCTACCTGTGCGCCGGCTGGAACCTGGTCAGCTACCTGCCCGAGTCGCCTCTGCCGGTGGACGTGGCGCTCCAGAGCATCGACGGCCTGTACTCGGTGGTGCTTGGCTGGGACAACGGCGCCCTGTCCTACTACCCAGACCTGCCGCCTGGGCTGAACAGCCTGCATCAGATGGAACCCGGCCACGGCTACTGGGTGAAGCTCACGGCGCCGGCGACCCTGGTCTACCCCGAGGGCTTCGCCATGGCCGCTTCCGAGCTGGAGCCCAACGTGCTGAGCACCATGGTGCCGCCGTCCAACATCTGGGCCAACTTCGTGGCGCTCAACTCCCGCTTCCACGGCGATCCTCTGCCGGTGGGCGCGGTGGTGCGGGCCTTTGACCCGGACGGCGTGCTGTGCGGCGAGGCAGTCGTGGCGGTGGAGGGCGGCTTCGTCATGGCGGTCTACGGCGATGATCCGCAGACGCCGGAGGACGAAGGCGCGGAGGTCGGCGATATCATCCGCTTCACCGTCAACGATGAGCCGGTCATCACCATGCCGAAGGACCCGGTGTGGCCCGGCAACATGGAGCGGGTGGATATCGTCATCGGGCCTCTGCGCTCTCTCCTGCCCATCAAAGTGAAGCAGTGGACAGAGCAGTAATCACAGACCGTCGCCATGGGGGAGGCCAGAGCAGCGGCCTCCCCCACACTAACAGAGCCTGACCGCGCGTGCAGTGTCGCGAAACTCTGCACGTCGAGGGGAGAAGTTGCGCTGAAGGAGGCAGGAATGCCTGAAACATTGTCGAAACGCACGCTGTTCCGGTGGTTACTGCTGGCCCTGCTGGCGCTTCTGCTGGCACTGCCGGCCACCGCCGGGGCCCAGGGGCCGGTTCCCACCAACGAATGGGTCAACTTCTACGGGCTGAACACCCTGCTGAACGGGGCGCCGGTGCCCCCAGGGGCGGTTATCACCGCCTATGACCCGCAGGGGGTGCTGTGCGGGCAGTTCGTCGTGCACACCGCCGGCCGCTACGGCGTCATGCCGGTGTACCGCGACGACCCGATGACCGCTGCCGATGAGGGCGCCAGCCCGGGCGATACCATCACCTTCCACATCAACGGTCTGCCGGCCACCGCCCTCGGGCCAGGTTCGCCCGTGTGGACGGCCAACGGGGATGTCATCCAGGTGGAGCTGAGCGCCGGCGGTGTGGTGCCTCCGACGAACACGCCGGTCCCGCCCACCGATACCCCGGTGCCGCCGGCAAATACGGCCACGTCCACCCGCACCTTCACGCCGGTGCCCCCGACAGCTACGCCGGCCGCGCCCACGGCGACCTTCACCGCTGTGCCGCCGGCCACCTCCACGCCCGGCACCACGCCGCCGGAGTGGGTGAACTTCTACGGCGAGAACTCCACCTATGACGGTGGGCCATTGCCGGTCGGTGCACGGGTGGAAGCCTGGAGCACGGACGGGGTGAAGTGCGGTGAGTTCGTGGTGAACCAGGCCGGCTACTACGGCCTGCTCTCCTGCTACCGCGCGGCCAACGGCCAGCCGGGCGTCCAGCCGGGCGAGAACGTCATCTTCACCGTCAACGGCCGCGCCGCCCGCACCCTGGGGCCGGATGCGGCGGTCTGGACGGAAATGGGCGCTCGCCTGCACGTGGAACTGGACGTCCCGCCGCTGACGCCCTTCCCGACGGCCACGGCCACCCATACCCCGACCCCGACGCCGGCCGGCGGGACATCCGTACCGCCGGAATGGGTGAACTTCTACGGCACTGCCACCACCTATTACGGCGCGCCGGTGCCGCCGGGGGCGTTGGTGGAGGCGTTCGCACCCGATGGGACGAAATGCGGCCAGTTTGTGGTGATGACCGCCGGCCAGTACGGTGTCCTACCGTGCGTGCGCGCACCGCTGGGCGTCCCGGGCGCGCATCCTGGCGACACGATCTCGTTCAAGATCAACGGCCGGCCGGCCAACGCCCTTGGGCCTGACTCGGCGGTCTGGACCATCAACGGCGACGTGCGCCATGTGGAGCTGGAAGTGCCGCCGCTGACGCCCATCCCGACCAATACGCCGGCGCCCACCGTCACCTCCACGCCCTCTGGACCTCCTGGCTCGCCCGAATGGGTCAACTTCTACGGCATTAACACCATCTATGAGGGCCAGCCCATCCCGGTCGGCGCAGTGGTGCGGGCATGGAGCCCCGACGGGGTGGAATGCGGCAGTTTCACCGTGACCGAGCCGGGCAAGTACGGCCTGCTGGCCTGCATGGGCGCGTCCATCGGCCTGCCGGGCGCGCATCCGGGCGATACCATTTACTTCACCATCAACGGGCGCGCCGCCCTGGCGGTGGGGCCGGACAGCCCGGTCTGGACGACGAACGGCGACCTGCGCCATGTGGAGCTGTTCATCCCGCTCTCCACGCCGACGCCGTGTCCGATTTGTACGGCTACGCCGACGCCGGCGCCTGGCACACCGACGCCCACCTCGCCGGCGCCCACGCCGACCCCGACCGCCACGGTGCCCGGCGCGACGATGACGCCGGCGCCTACCCCCACACCCGGCGGCCTTTGCTCGCAGGGCATCGTCTATACAGTGCGTTGGGGCGATTGGCTGTACAAGATCGCCCGATACTTCGGTGTGTCGGTGCAGGACATCCTGTACTGCAACTACCTGCCTAACCCGAACTACCTGCGCCCTGGCCAGCAGTTGTTCATCCCTGGCGTGACGCCCACGCCGGCGCCCACACCCGGTGCGACGCCCACGCCGTGCCCCTCCACGGTCTATATCGTGCGACCGGGGGATACCCTCTCGGGGATTGCCTGGCGTTTCGGCACTACCGTGCGGGCCATTATGGCCGCCAACGGTCTGGTCAATCCCAATTACATCTATGTGGGCCAGCGCCTGGTGATTCCCACCTGTGGGGATCCGCCGCCCTCTGGCCGCACATATATCGTGCAGTACGGCGATTCGCTCTGGAAGATCGCTATGCGGTTCGGCGTCAGCATGTGGCGCCTGGCAGTGGTTAACAACCTGTACTATCCATACATCATCTA
>JACIWP010000066.1 GCA_014360855.1 Anaerolineae bacterium | reverse complement strand
AGGGGCTTATCTACCGCGGCACCTATCTGGTGAACTGGTGCCCGCGCTGTGAGACCGCTATCTCCGACCTGGAGGTCATCCACCAGGAGGAAGATACGAACCTGTGGTACGTGCGCTACCCGCTGGAGCCGGCGGCAGAGGGAGCGCCGGCGGAATATATCACCGTCGCCACCACGCGTCCGGAGACTATCCTGGGCGATACGGCCGTGGCGGTGCATCCGGAGGACGAGCGCTATCGCCATCTAGTGGGGCGCCATGCCATCCTGCCGGTGATCGGCCGGCGCATCCCCATCATCGCCGACGCGGTGGTGGACCCGTCCTTTGGCACCGGTGCGGTGAAAGTGACGCCGGCGCATGACCCGACCGACTACGAGATCGGCCTGCGGCATGGGTTGGAGCAGATCAACGTCATGGATGAGCGCGGCCGGATGAACGAGCTGGCCGGCCCCTTTGCCGGCCAGGACCGCTACGAGTGCCGCAAGAACCTGGTGCAGGAGCTGGAGCGCGCCGGCCTGTTGGTGAAGATCGAACCGCACCGTCACGCCGTCGGCCACTGCCAGCGCTGTGACACGGTCATCGAGCCGCGGCTGTCCACACAGTGGTTCGTGAAGATCAAGCCGCTGGCGGAGCCGGCCATCGAGGTGGTGCGGGATGGCCTCATCCGCATTATCCCGGAGCGCTTCACCAAGGTATATTTTAATTGGATGGAGAACATCCGCGACTGGTGCATCTCTCGCCAGCTCTGGTGGGGGCATCAGATCCCGGTCTGGTACTGCGATGACTGCGGCAAAGAGACGGCGGCCACCGAGAACCCATCCGCCTGCGCTCACTGTGGGAGCACCCGCATCCATCAGGACCCGGACGTGTTGGATACCTGGTTCTCCTCCGGCCTGTGGCCCTTCTCCATCCTAGGGTGGCCGGAGGACACCGATGATTTCCGCAGATTTTATCCCACCTCGGTGCTGGAGACGGGGTACGATATCCTGTTCTTCTGGGTGGCTCGCATGATTATGTTGGGGCTGGAGATGACGGGCAAAATCCCCTTCCATACCGTCTATCTCCACGGCCTGATCCGCGACAAATACGGCCGGAAGATGAGCAAATCCGCCGGCAATGCCATTGACCCCATCGAGGTCATGGATCAGTACGGCACCGACGCACTGCGCTTCACCCTGCTGACCGGCTCGACCCCCGGCAATGATATGAAGCTGGACCTGGAGCGGGTGGAGGCCAACCGCAATTTCGCCAACAAGATTTGGAACGCCGCCCGCTTCGTGGTGATGAACCTGGAGGATGTATCTGGCGCGAAACTGCTGGAGGAGTTTGATCCCTCGGACTGGGCGCGCTTTGATCTGCCCCAGCGCTGGATCATCAGCCGCCTGCATCGGTTGATCCGCGAGGTCACCCGCCTGATCGAGGATTACCAGTTCGGGGAGGCCGGCCGGCAGATATACGACTTCCTCTGGTCGGAGTACTGCGATTGGTTCATCGAGATCGCCAAAGCGGACCTGTATCGGGGGACCCCGGAGGCGAAGCGGCAGGCCCAGCAGGTGCTGGTATATGTGCTGGAGCGCACCCTGCGGCTCCTACATCCGTATATGCCCTTCGTCACCGAGGCCATCTGGCAGCATCTCACCGACGGCGGGATCACCATCGCCGGCAAACACTATCCTTCTATCATGATTGTGCCGTGGCCGGAGGCCGGCCAGGTGGATGATGCCGCCGAGGAGGAGATGTCTCTGCTGATTGACATTATCCGCGGCATCCGCAACGTGCGGGCGGAGTACAATGTGGAGCCTGGCCGGCGCATTGCCGCCATCATCGAGGCGGACACGCGCTTCCCGGTGCTGAATGAGCATCGCGACATCATCGTTGAGCAGGCCCGGCTGGACCCCGAAAAGCTGACCCTGGCGGAGAAATTGCCGGCCAAGCCGACCCAGGCGGTGGGTTTGGTAATCGGCGGGGTGGAGGTGTACGTGCCGCTGGCCGGCATGGTGGATATCGGGGCCGAGCGCCAGCGTGTGTTGAAGGAGATCGCCCAGGTCGAGACGGAGATGGCCCGCGTGGAGAAACTGCTGAGCAACCCCGGCTTCCTGAACAAGGCGCCGGCGGAAGTGGTGGAACGAGAACGGGAGAAGCGGGCGCAGTTCCAGGAGAATTTGGAGAAGCTCCGCCGGCGGCTGGAGCTTCTGGGCTGATTGCTAGCCCCCGCAGGGAAGGACACTGCGGGGGCTTTTCTTATTGCTTCGTGATGAGCGGCAGGGGCAACGCTGGTCCGGCGTTCGCGGGTGTCCCATCATAATGATTGGGGACCTCCTGCATCCAGAGAGTCCCAGAATGTCTCGGCCAGCCGGCGGCATTCTGCCGCGATCTCCGGTCCCGAACGGTCAAAGAGGCCATGCCGGCCTTGGGGAAAGATGTGCAGTTTCGCATGGGGTATCTGCCCTGCCAGCGCTTGAGCGTGCGCGTCCGTGATAAATGGATCGCGACTGCCGTGCAGGATGAGGGTAGGGCAGGATATCTCGGACAGCCGGCCGTCGTATAGGTCGCCGCCGCGAAAGAAGATGCGCTCGGAGGACTCAGCGAACACGCGCAGTAATTCACGCCAGTATTCCTCGCCGTGGCAGGTGATGAGGGACTGTATCGTCGCCGGCGGCAGGCTTTCTGGTTCCTGTTTCAGCCGGCGGAACCAGTCGCGCGCCTGTGGGGGCATGTCCGCGGAGTAGTGGGTGCATTCCAACACCAGACTACGTGCCATGGCCGGCCGCGCCAGTGCCAGCCGCAGAGCGACGATGCCCCCGCCGCTGAAGCCGAAGACGTCCGCCTGGGCGATGCCCAGATGCTCCAGCAGAGCCGCCATATCCTCTGCGTGTACGCCGTAGAGGTCATCGGGCTGTTCTGTCAGATGGGTGGAGCGTCCGTAGCCGCGGCGGTCCGGTGCGATCAGCCGGCGTCGCTCCGCCCAGCCGGCGTGGATCGCCAGTATCTCCTGGGAGCAGGACCAATCGCCGTGGATGAGCAGAAGGGGCCGGCCGGCGCCGACATCCTCGTAATACAGCTTTACATCTGGACGCTGCAGATAGGGCATTACGCCTCCCAATTCTCGACTAACCGAAGATGGCCGAGAGGATAGGGGAAATGAGCAAGGCCGGCAGGTAGTTCCCCACTTTGATGTCGCGCAGTTCCAGCATGCGGATGCCAATCCCCAACAGCATCAGGCCGCCCACGCCGGAGAAATCGCCGAGATACTGGGGCGACTGGAGGAATGATAGGGCGGAGGCAAAGGTGACCAGCAGGCCCTGGATCAGGTAGACGCCGGCGGCCGACAGGAGCACCCCGCGGCCGTAGGCCGTGGCCAGAAGTACCGAAGAAATCCCATCCATCAGCGATTTGATGAGGAGCAGTTCATTGTTGCCGGCCAGGCCGGCCTGCAGGGAGCCCAACACGGTCATCGGCCCGGGGACGAAGAGCACCAGCGCGACCACGAAGCCCCGGGCGAAATTGGCGCCTTCGTTCGGGCTGAAGCGGTCGGCGAGCCGGCCAAGCCAATCCTCGATTTTGAGCGCTTCGCCGATGAGGCCGCCGGCGGCCAGGCTGATCAGCACCAGCAGGGCGTGGGAGGCATCGAAGAACATCTTCACGCCGAGGCCAATGGTCAGCAGGCCGATGGCCTGGAAGAAGACACTGCGAAAGCGCCCCGAAATGCTCTTGCCAGTCAGCAGTCCGATGAGGGAGCCGATGATGACAGCGATGGTATTGGCGATGACAGCGATGTTCCACATCTTGCAACTCTCGAGCGATGGGGTTCTAGGATAGTGGGCAGTTATTCGTCCATACGGTAGAGCTGGTCGGGGCGATCCTCGTGGCGGATCTCGTCGACCGGCTCCTTGCGGCCCCAGCCGGCATACAGGCGGTTCGGCGCGTTGAAGACCAGTCCCTCTTCCTGGCTGATGTTGCGGTAGGCGTGCACGACACCCGGGGGAACGATGACTACCGCTGGCTGGTCGCGGCCGGCGATAACCACCTGGCGCACGCCGAATGTGGGCGAATCCGGCCGCGCGTCCCATAGGACGACGCGGAAGGTACCGGGGCCGACGAAAGCGAACAGATCGGTCTGGGTGACATGTTCGTGGGGACCACGGGTCACGCCGGGCAGGGTCATAGAGACGTAGCTCATGACGGGAAGGTATTCGGCGGGCAGTTCATCTTGGCGGAAGATTTCCGCCAGCCAGCCGCGGTGATCGCGGTGCTGTTTCAGCGGCCGTACGATGACGCCGGCGATCTCGCCGTCCCGAAACTGGGTAGGGGTTGACATGACACATCCTCCTGCGTCGGCTGAGGTGGAACAGGGGCTATTGTATCACGGTTCAGGGAAGCGGCCAAACAGGCCGGCGCGGCGCTCCAGAGCCACTGGCTATCCTTCCAGCCAGCGGGACAGCGCGGCGCGCACCGAACGGCGCATTTCGATGGAGAAATCGGCGGCGAATTTGCGGAGGTACATCATCTGGCCGACGTTCTCATAGGGTGCCGGCAGGGATGGGTCACGCCGCATGTGCTTCTCCATGTGGGCAAACATGTGTGCGAACTCATCCGGGCCAAGCCGCTTGTACTGATTCTCGAAGTGGATGAATTCCTGCGCGAAGCGCTCGGTTGGCCGGCGCTCTCTTTGCTGTTGGGTGGGATAGCCGAAGCAGAGCAGGCAGATGGGGAAGACATAACGCGGGAGATGGAACAGGTCACGGTGAAACTCGTACCGCTCCATAATGTCTCCGATGTAGCAAGAACCGATGCCCAGCGATTCCGCGGCGATCACTGCCGTTTGTGCCGCAATGAGCGCGTCACAGCAGGCCAGCAGGAGGTCAGCTTCCTGCGGGGTATGCATTGGTTCGCCCCGCCGGCGACACAGCTCCTCTGCCCCTGACAGTTCGAAATAGTCGTACCACCTCTGCCAATCCGCCAGGAAGAGGAGTACCAGCGGCGCTCGGGCGATGAAAGGCTGATGGTCGCAGGACTCTGCCAGCTTCTCCTTGATGAACGGGTCTGTCACCTCGATGATGGAATAGAGCATCATGTTGCCGGCGGTGGGCGCCCGCATAGCGGCGTGGATGATCTGCTGTTTTACATCCTCGGGGATAGGGCGGTCTTCGTAGGCGCGTACTGATTTGCGGTTGAGAAGGATCTCGAGAGTCGGGTTGGTCGTCATTCTTCCTGTCCCTGGGCCGTAGGTGAAGGGGGGAAGGCATCCCGTGAGCTGGACTGCAGTCCGGCCTGGGCGAAGGATTCCAGCAGGGTGCAGAGCATGTCGTTCAGGAACGCGCGCGCTTTGCGGTAGATGACCAGGTCATCCCCGTCCATTTCGCCGGGGGAGCTGAGCGCCGGCACCAGCGCATCAATGAGCGAGTCGCGGAAGTACATAAAGGCGCGCACCGCATCCGTCAGCGAGAGACCCATACGCATGTTATGGGCGGCCATGTCTGCGGCGACCCGCCGGCCCTCTGTGATGATGCGCTCGTGGGAATTCTCGCGGGCGACATATTGGACCAGCAGGCCGAGCATGCGCCGGCCTAACTCGCGATGATAGGAGCGGGCATCGTCCTGGATATGCGGATACCAGTGCTCGCGCGAGATGAGCTGGCCGGTGATCTGGCTGCGTGCCACTGCCAGGGCCTTTTCCTCGGCATAGTGGATGACGGTTTCCTGGGTTTGGCGCTGGCCTTCTTCCAGCAGGCGCTGGATATCGCGCAGGTCGAACCGACGGTGGCCGCCGGGTGTGCGGTACGCCGGCAGTTTGCCCTGCCGGGTCCACAGCCGCAGGGTGGTCGGATGGACCCCGAGGATGCGGCTGGCCTCTTTAGGTGTGATCCAACGCTGGTACGGTTCTGGTGGCTCCGGGTGAATGGTATTCATGCATTCCTCTACAGCAGGCTGCCGGCGGATGGGATGCCGGCGCCGTGATGGAAAGTATTATAACATCGGGGCAGTGCATCGGCAAAAGTCACGGCCCGTCTCCCCTATGGGCTGTGTTCAGCGCCGTCGGATGACGGGGTCCGAGAGGTCACGCAGGCCATCGCCCAGCAGATTGATCCCGAGGACCGCAAGCGCCAGCATGAGGCCCGGGAAAAGGGTGAGCCACCAGGCCGTATGTAAGTAGGACTTCCCTTCTGCCAGCATGGCACCCCATTCGGGTTGGGGTGGTTGCGCGCCAAAGCCGAGGAAGCTCAGCCCGCTTCCTGCCAGGAGGATCACTCCATACTGAAGGGTGGTGGTCACCAGGATGGTCGAGAGGCTGTTGGGGAGGATGTGCCGGCGCAGGATGTGCCAGTGGGAACCGCCGGCGGCCCGCGCGGACTCGACGTATTCCTGCGACAAACAGGCCAGCACGCCGGCGCGGGTGGTGCGGAACAGGATCGGGACAGTCATAATTCCCACTGCCAGCATGGCGTTGGTCAGCGACGGGCCGACGACGGCGACGGTCACGATGGCCACCAGCATGCCCGGTACGGACAGCCAGATGTCCATCAGGCGGGATAACACCTGATCGATCCAGCGGCCGGCGTAGCCGGCGGCCATGCCCAGCGGGACGCCGATGCCGGCACAGCATAACACTGCCAGGCTGGCGCTCCACAGGTCCAGGCGCGCCGCGAACAGGAGGCGCGAGAGCATATCTCGTCCGTAGCGGTCTGTGCCGAGCAGGTGCGCCGGCGACGGGGGAAGAAGCCGCTCTGCTGAACGGACGGCGTTCGGGTCATATGGCGCGAGCAGGGGAGCGGTCAAGGCGAGTATTGCCATCAGGCCGCATATCAACCCTCCAATAAGGAACGACGGCGGCCAGCGGCGTGCTCTTACCCGCCCTGTGAGGGGGAGCGGCACATCCCAGAGATCCGTTTGACGTCGAGATGTCCACTCAATGACGTGGTTCATGCCGGCCGCCCCCCATTTTGCACAGCCTGCAGTCTCGGATCCAGCAGGCCGTAGAGGATATCTGTGGCCAGGTTGATAAGGGTGAAGACCACTGTCATGGCTATCGCGGCGCCGGCGACGATGGGCCAGTCTCGGTCCAGCACCGCCTGGACCGTCAGACGTCCCAGCCCCGGCCATCCGAACAATGTCTCGATGATAAAGGTCCCGCCCAGAAGATGGCCGAAGTGGATGCCGGCCAAGGTCAGGGTGGGGATGAGACAGTTGCGCAGGAGGTGGCGTGTGACCCACAGCGCCGGCGGCAATCCTTTGGCCCTGGCGACCATGAGAAAACTGCTGTGCAGGACATCCAGCGCATTGGCGCGCACCAGGCGAGCAAAGGAGGCGGCCGAGGGCAGGCCCAGGCAAAGGGCCGGCAGGATCAGATGGCGGGGGCTTTCGGCGCCGGCGACCGGCAGCCATCCCAGGTGCACGGAAAAGACCAGGGAGAGCATCAGGGCAAGCCAGAAGCGGGGAACTGCCATGCCGATGACCGAAATACCGCTCAATGATATATCCAGCCAGGAACCCTGATGGAGAGCGGCCAGCAGGCCGGCGAGGATGCCGAGGCCGAGGGCGATGATCATGGCGGCGAGGGCAAGGACGACGGTGTACGGGGCGCGCGCCAGTATCTCGCCGGCGACCGGCCTCCTGCTGTACAGCGAACGGCCGAGATCGCCATGGAGCAGGATGTTCGTCCAGTATCCACTCCAGCTTTGCAGGACGGAGGCGCTGAGGCCGAGCTGGGCGCGCAGGCCGGCGAGGTCATCGGCGGAACCGTGCTCGCCGGCCATGATGGTGGCGGCATCGCCGGGCGCCAGGCGGAACAAGCCCAGCACCAACAGCGATACCGCCAGCATGCCCAGAAAGCCCCAGAGGAAGCGCCGCAGGAGCAGGCTCAGCATCGGGGCATCCCATGATTACCGTGCCGATGCGCCGGCGATGGTCACGTCGTTGAACAGGAGCCGGCCGAGCGAGACCACGTGCAGGTTTTGGATCGAAGCGCGCACCGCCACCTTGGAAAGCGGTGTGGCCAGCGGCTGCCAGACCGCATCCTGGAGGATGCGCTTCTGGGCCTCGATATACAGCGGGATGCGCTTGGACTGGTCAAGCTCCATTTTCCCCTGTTTCAGCAGGGCATCTACCTCTGGGTTGCGGTAGAAGGCGCGGTTGCCGGCGCCGATGCGGTCCGAGGAGAACCACATGGCCAGCGCATCCGGGTCCGTCCAATCATAGCGCCAGAGGAGCAGGTCATGCTGGCCTTTGTTCGCCGCCTCGGTGGCGCCGGCGACCTCCATCTGCTGGACATCCAGTCCGACGCCGATGGCGCGCAACTGCGACTCCAACAGGGTGGCGATGGCGCTGTTCAGCGGGCTGGAATAGGTGATGAGCTTCAAGCGCAGAGGCTGGCCTTGCCAGAGCACCTGCCCGTCGGCGTCAACGGTGAGGCCGGCCTCCGCCAAGAGCTGACGGGCCTTCGCTGGATCGTATTTCAGCTCGTAGGCTTCCAGTTCCGGGGATGCCCCCGGGACATTGGGTGGGAGCAGGGTAAAGACGGGCTTGGCCAGGTCATGAAAGGCAATGGAGACGATCTCAGCCTTATTGATCGCATGGGAAAGCGCCCGGCGCACCTTGAGCTGGTCCAGCGGGGGTTTCTGCAGGTTGAAGGCCAAATAATAGAGACCATTGCTGGGGATGTCCAGGAGGGTGATGTTCGGGTCGTTTTCCAATTCGCTGATGGCGTCTGCGGATGTCACGTAGGCGATATCCACCTCGCCGGCTTTCAACGCGTTGACCTGGGCCGTGCTGTCGGGGATGATTTTCAGCACCAGCTTGTCCAGGTACGGCCGACCTGGGTTGGCAACGTCCGCCGGCGGCCAGGCGAATTTGTCGAACGGCGTCAACACCAGGGATTGGCCGGCGTTCCACTCCGCCAGCGTGAAGGGGCCGGTACCGATAGGATGCTGGCCGAATGCCTCACCGGCCTTTTCCACCGCGGTGGGGGAAAGGATGCCAGCGTAGGGCTGGCTGATGGCGTTCAAAAAGGTGGCGGAGGGTGATGTAAAGTGGAAGGTCACGGTCAGGTCGTCCACTTTTTCGATACTGGCGATGTTTTGAAGCTCGCCGGCCAGGGGAGAGCGCTTGCTTCCCACTTTGGTGAAGCGCTGGAAGGTGAAGACGACCGCATCTGCATTCAGCGGAGTGCCGTCGTGGAAGACCACCCCCTCCCGCAAATGGAAGGTGGCGGAAAGTCCGTCGTCGGAGAAGGCCCAATCCTTTGCCAGCAGGGGTTTGTACTGATTGTCCAGCGTGCGGTAGACCAGCGTGTCAAAGAAGAGCGCCAGCAAGCTGGTCTCGGCGGAAGAGCTGGCAAGCTGTGGGTCGAGAGTTTTGGGTTCCCTGGACAGTGCCATGGTAAGGACCATCGGGGCGGTGGTGGGTGTGGGTGCCGGCGTGGGCGGCAGGGCGGTCGCTGTGGGGGCGACGGCCTGTGTGGGTTGGGGCTGGACGGCCGGCGCGGGTGCGGAACAGCCGGCCAGGACCAGGGATGTCAGCAAAACGACGAACAGGATACTGCGGAGTAGAGGGTGTGGATGCATGTCGCTGTGCCTCCTACGTGTGGTATGGTTGATCAGAGATATGGAGTATTACAGCCCGCCGTGGGGCCCGATGTGCCCCAGCCGCGCGGCTGATACACGCAGTAGGGTTCTGCTTCCATATAGTCACCAGTGGCCTCATAGGCGCGCGCCCGACACCCGCCGCAGATACGCCGGTATTCGCAGGCACCGCATTTGCCCTTCAGGGCGTCGAACTGGCGCAGGTTGCGGAACAGCTCGGAATGGTGCCAGATGTCCGTCAGGGACTGCTGGCGGACATTGCCGGCCGTGACGGTCAGATAGCCACAGCCTTGGACATTCCCGACATGGGAGATAAACATGAAGCCGATGCCGGCGAGACAACCGCGGCTCAGGCTGTTGAGGGAGCCGGCGGGATCGGAGCGCTGGTGCGGGTGACGTATCTCCCGATGACCATGCTGGCGCAGAACGCGCATGTAGTGCGGCGCATCGGTGGGCTTAAAGAACATATGGTCCTGAAGGGCCTGCTGTCGCTGGTAAATCCATTCCAGTGTCTGCTCATATTCCTCGGGGGAAAGTTCTAGCTCCTCAAGGGCCTTGCCGCGGCCGGTGGGGACCAGGAGGAAGGGGTGGAAGGCTACCGCTCCGATTTGCACGGCCAGGCGGAGCATGTCTTCCAGGTAATGGACATTGAGCTTGGTCACTGTGGTGTTGATCTGCACCTCGATGCCGGCTTCCTGGGCGTGGCGGATGCCGGCCAGCGCCCCCTCGAACGCGCCTGACTCATCGCGGAAGGAGTCGTGCAGTTCAGCGGTGGGGAAGTCCAGGCTGACGCTGATGCGGCGAATGCCGGCGGCTTTCAGCTCACGGGCTGTTTCGGGTGTGATCAGGGTGCCGTTGGTACCCATCACCACGGGGAAACCCAGGGCAACGGCGCGACGGGTGATATCGAAGATGTCCGGCCGTGCCAGCGGTTCTCCGCCGGTGAGGATGATGATGGGCCGGCCCAGCTCGGCCATTTGTTCCAGCAGGGCCATGCATTCGCTCGTGGTCAACTCGTCCGGGTAGCACTGCCACTCTGCATCCGCACGGCAGTGCGCACAGCGCAAATTGCAGGTGCGCGTGATCTCCCAGGCGATCAACCGTGGGAGAAAACGCGCTTCATCCGAGGGCGGTGAAGCGTGCATGCGGCAACCTCATTCTGGCAGGATATCTATCGGATCGTTTCGAACGCTTTGCGTAGGGAAAATGGGCAATTCGATAATAACTATATATAAAGCGAAAAGACTTTGGCGATTTTATCTATTTTGAGAAGTTTGTCAAATTCCAGGATTAGGTGCGGCGATGGATGGGTGTTTTTTCCTACTCTCTCCGACTGCGGTGCCGCGATACGGGATTTGACGCCGGCCCTCGCATCCTTTACAATAGCGCCTGGAAGCAGTTTCATCTCACCCGGTGGAGCGACATATGGAGCCTGAGAAGCCGTCCTGCGAGCGGTTGAGCGTCTGCCCGATGTTCCGCATCCTGCGGTTCGAAGCCAGCAAGACCATTTTCATCAAGCAGTATTGTGAGGGGGATTGGAGCGCCTGCGCCCGCTATCAGCGCTGGAAGGCCGGCCAGCCCGTTCCCGATACGCTTCTCCCGAACGGCGTAGAACTGTACAAATGACACTTCGTCCCTCCGCTTTCTCCGCTCACGGTCACTGGTTTCGCGGGAACCTTCATACGCACTCCACCTTCTCCGACGGGAAGTGCACGCCGGCCGAGGCGGTGCACTTTTATCGCCAGCAGGGCTATGCTTTCGTCGCCTTCACCGACCACCTCATCGTTGCCGATGCGGCGGGTCTCTCCAGCCAGGATTTTCTCGTCATCCCCGGCGTTGAAATTCATCACAACGACCTGCGCGGAAGCACGTATCACGTGGTGGGGATCGGCGGTGCCCTGCCGGCGGGGGAGCGAATGCCGGCGGCCGGCGATCTGGCGGCCGACGCGGCCGTACTGCGCGCGCTGGGCGCCCAGGTGTTCGCCGCCCATCCGTACTGGTCCGGCCAGACTAGCGCGGAGCTCCTGGATGTGCCGGCCATGATGGGCATCGAGATATACAACGGCACGGCGGATGTCGGGTACCATAAGGGCTTCAGCCTGCAGACGTGGGATGAGCTTCTGACCGCCGGCCGGCATGTGTGGGGGCTGGCGGTGGATGATGCGCACTGGTTACCGTGGAGAATGGACGCCGGCCTGGGATGGGTGATGGTGCGCGCACAGGAGCTGACGGAGCCGGCGATTCTCCAGGCCCTGGCGCGCGGCGACTTTTACTCTTCCACCGGCCCGGTTATTGAGGATGTGTGGGTGGAGGAGGATCAGGTCTGTGTGGGCTGTTCGCCGGCGGTGGCGGTGTACGCTGTTGGAGATCGCTGGCACTGCTCCGCGGCAAAGGCGGCCAATGCCCAGGGCATCACGCACGTGTGTCTGCCGCTCTGGCCGGAACAGACCTATGTGCGGGTGGAGGTCGTGGATCGCTTGGGGCGCACTGCCTGGAGCAATCCTGTGTTCCTTACATAAGAGATAGGAGAATGGGTCGGATGACCGATCTACGGCCGGCGTCTCCGGTGAGCAGGATGCGGTTTTCCTTTCACCTTCCTCTGCAAAAGGAGTATGTGGTGCCGGCGCGCTGTTCGAGCTGTGATGGCGAGCTGGATGCCGGCGCGGTCACCTATCCACTGCGGCTGGAGAGCGAGGGTAAGACGGAGCGGTTCGGGACCATTATCCCGATGCCGTTGTGCGGCCACTGTCACCGCCGGCGCACCTGGGAGCGCGCCGGCGCCTTCATCGGGAT
>JACIWP010000065.1 GCA_014360855.1 Anaerolineae bacterium | reverse complement strand
CCAGGTCGGCGCGCTTGCCGGCCTCAATGGTGCCGATCTCGGCCTCCATGCGCAGGAGCCGGGAGGCGACGCTCGTGGCGGCCAGCAGGGCTTCGGCCGGCGTCATGCCGTTCTCGACCAGGCACTCCAGCTCGCTGGGCAGGTTGTCCGCCGTGTTGAAAGGTGTCCCGCCGTCGTTGCCGGCGGCGATGGGGATGCCGGCTTTCCGCGCCCGCTCGAAGCTGGCGAGCTGGGCATCGCGCGCCCGCAGGGATTTCTCGACCATAAAGGCGGGAATGCCGGCCGCGGTGCCAGCCTCCAGGATATGGTACAGCGCGGCCAGCGTCGGGACAAAATAGGTGCCGCGCTCCAACATCAGCGCAATGGCCTCATCGTCCAGGTAGAAGCCGTGCTCGATGGAGTCAACGCCGGCCCGCACGACCGCCTTGATGCCGGCCGCCCCCTGGGCATGCGAGGCGGTCAGCTTGCCGGCCTTGCGCGCTTCTTCGACGGCGGCGCGCATCTCGTCCTCGTTCAACTGTTGGGAACCGGGTTCTACCCCGAAGGTCATCACGCCGCCGGTGGCCATGATCTTGATGATATCGGCGCCGGCCTTCAACTGCTCTCGCGCCGCCTTGCGCACCTCGTCCGGCCCATCGGCCTCGCGGCCGCCGGGCCCCCAGCCGTGACCGCCGGTCATGCAGATGACCTTGCCGCTGACCTTCATGCGCGGGCCGGGGATGAGGCCTTCGTTAATGGCATCGCGCAGGGCGATATCGACATACTCCATGCCGCCCAGGTCGCGCACGGTGGTGATGCCGGCGCGCAGGGTGCGCTCCGCGTGCTTCGCCGCCACCAGCACGTTCTTGGTAATGGTCTGGCGCATCCAGGCGGCAGAGGGGTCGGGGCTTCCGTCCAGGCATAGATGTGTATGACAGTTGATCAAACCGGGGATGACGGTCTTGCCGGCCAGGTCCAGCACTGGCTCCTCCGGCGGCAGTGTCTCTGGCGCTCGCTCATACACCCCCTGAATCCGCTCACCTTCGATGCATACCGCCGCCGTCGGCCATACCCGTCCCGTCCCATCAAACAGCCGCACGTTGGTCAGCCACATATCCCCGCTCCTTTCGCAGTGAGGTCTGACGTATCAAAGTGGTCTGATGATCGGTCAATAATCTACACGAAAACGGCCGGCTGTGCAAATCCGCCCCAGCCCCCGGCCGGCGAATTGGTGAAAGCGGCCAGACGTGATATAATTTCTGCCGAGGACGATCGCATCATATTGAGGTGTGCCATGAAAATCCTGCTGGTAAGCCCTGCCTCGCGGGTGTGGAATTCCCGCCGGCATATCCATATGGGCCTCGGCTATCTGGCCGGCAGTATTCGCGCCGCCGGCTATCCCGTCCAGCTCTATGACGGCGAGGTGGAGGATGAGCCCCTGGCCGACCTGCTGGCGCGGGAGCACTTCGATGTCGTCGGCATTTCCAGCCCCACCCCGCTGATTTACGAGGCCTGGAAAGCGGCCGAGACCGCCAAGGCGCACGGCGCGGTCACCATCCTGGGCGGCCCCCATCTGACGCTGATGCCGCAGGAATCCATGGAGCGGCCCGAGGTGGACCTGGTGGTGCGCGGGGAGGCAGAGGATACGATCATCGAGATCCTGCACGCCCTGGAGGCGGACCCCGGCCGGCCGATGGACGGGCCGGCGGGCCCGCGGCTCTTTACCCATCCCGCCTGGCGGGACATCCTGGGCCTTTCCTACCGCAATGAGGCCGGCGAGGTGGTGCATAACCCCAACCGCCCCCTGCGTAAAGACCTGGACAACCTCCCCTGGCCGGCCTACGACCTTTTCAAGATCGAGCGCTACACCAACCTACAGCCGCTGACCGACGGCCTGGACCCTCACGCGCGCGCCTACACCCTGTTGACCTCGCGCGGCTGTCCGTACCAGTGCATCTACTGCTCCAAGCCCATCACCGGCCATACCTGGCGCCCACGCCAGCCGGCGGAGGTCGTCAAGGAATGGGCCTACCTGGTGCGGGAATTGGGCGCCACCGAGATCGGCGTCACCGACGACGTCTGGAACCTGGACGTGGAGCGCGCCAAGGAGATCTGCCGCCTGCTCATCCGCGAGAAGCTCAACCACGTGCCGTGGATCACCATTCACGGCATGCGCGCCCCGCAGACCGACCTGGAACTGTTCCAGCTTATGAAGGCCGCCGGCTGTAAGCGCGTTGGCTTCGGCGTCGAGAGCGGGAGCCAGCGCGTGCTGGACTTCATCAAGAAGAAGCAGACCATCGAGGAAGTGCGTCAGGCGTTCGCCAACGCCCGCGCCGCCGGCCTGGAGACCATGGGCTTCTTTATCTTCGGTCTGCCCACCGAGACCGAAGAGACCATGGACGAGACCATCCGGTTAGCGCTGGAGCTGGACCCCGATCTGGGCAACTTCATGATCGCCGCGCCGTACCCCGGCACCGAGCTGTACGAGATGGTGCGGACGCAGGGCCGGCTGTTGACCAACGATTGGGCCGACTTCGCCATCCACGACGAGAAGGCGCGCTTTGAGATCGGCGAGGTGACGGCGGAGCTGGTGGAACGCAAATGGCACGAGGCTTACCGGCGCTTCTACCTGCGGCCCAGCCGCATCTGGCGCCGGCTGAAGAACCCCGACACCTGGCGCCGGCTTCCCTCCCTGATGGGGGACTTCGTCCGTTTTTTCGTGGGGCGTAAGCACGAGAAAAAATCGGCCTGAGCGTGCTTGCGCCAACCAGAATAAGGCCATGAGCGAAAACGCACCGTCGTTGATCAGCATTGAGGAGGCCAGAGCGCTGTACCCCGAGGCCGGCGGCGCACACGGCTTTTCCCATGTACTGCGGGTACTGCGTCTGGCGGAACATATCGGGCAGGCGGAAGGGGCCGATATGCTGGTCCTGCACACCGCTTGCCTCCTGCATGATATCGGCCGGCCGGCGGAAGCCAGCACCGGCGTCTGCCACGCGCAGTGGGGCGCAGAACGAGCGCGCCAGCTTCTCGCCGGCCACCCGCCCGAACTCGTCGAAGCCGTCGCACATGCCATCGCCGCCCACCGCTTCCGCAATAACGTCGAGCCCCGCACCCTGGAGGCGCGGGTGCTCTCCGATGCGGACAAGCTGGATGCGCTGGGGGCGATCGGGGTGGCGCGGGCATACGCCATGGCCGGCGAGCGGGGGGCCGAGCTCTGGAGGCCGCAGGACGCGGCGCGCCGGGAGGGGGACGCCGGCGGGAAGGAACACACGCCGGTGCATGAATTCCTGCACAAGCTTTCCCACCTCCCCGAACATATGTATACCACCACGGGGCGCCGCATGGCCGAGCACCGCCTGCGCTTCATGCAAACGTTCTTCGAAGAGCTGGAAGCGGAGATGCTCGGCGCGCGCTAGCCTGATACGCGGAAACCCAAAAGGGATGGGACATCTACATCTAGGGATCGGGTGAAGCGAACATGGAAGTCTCATCGTCGCGCAATCGCAAGCTGGGCAACTGGTTGATCGCGGTCGGCCTGCTGGTGCTAGCGCTGGCGGCCAGCTTTCTGGTGCGGGATATGCTTCGTCAGCGCGAGGCCATGGCCCAACTGCAGACCATCTCCGCCACCGCGACGGCTCTGGCCGCCCTGCCGACGGCGACCGCAACGCCCACGCCCACATGGACAGCCACGGCGACTTATACGCCCGTGCCGGCCACCCATACCCCGGTCCCGCCTACCGCCACGCCCACCCTCACGCCCACCCCGACGGTGACGCCGACGCCCATGCCTCGCAAGATCGTGCGCATCGTCGCGCCGGCCATCAAGCTGGACGCCCCGGTGGTCGAGGTGGGCTGGGTGCTGGTGGAGAAGGACGGACAGATGCGCAGTGAGTGGGAGACGGCTTCCTACGCCGCCGGCCACCACAAGAACAGCGCCTACCCCGGCCAGGGCGGCAACATCGTCCTCTCCGGCCATCATAACATCGAGGGCGAGGTCTTCCGTTATCTGGTGGACCTGCAGGCCGGCGACCTCATCACTCTGTACACAGAGGACGGCGGCGAGTTCACTTATCAGGTCGCGGAAAAGCTCATCCTGCCCGAGGCCAGCGCCACCGAGGAACAGCGCCGCGCCAACGCCCAGCACATCGCCCCCACCCCCGAGGAGCGGCTGACCCTGGTCACCTGCTGGCCGTACTGGACCAATACCCACCGGCTTATCATCATCGCCAAACCACTGCCGGCCACACCAACCCCATGAGGCGGTTATGGAACAGGCCCTTGCGCTGACAGCGTCGGTGATCGTGCCGGCCAGAAACGCCGGCGCCACCCTGCCGGCCTGCCTGCAGGCGCTGGAACGCCAGACCGCCGGAGGGCGCATCCTCGAAATTATCGTCGTGGATGACGGCTCCAGCGACGATACCGCGGAGATTGCCCGGCGGGCCGGCGCAGTTGTGCTTCAGCTCCCCGGGCGCGGCGCGGCCGCCGCCCGCAACCTGGGCGCCCGACAGGCCCGCGGGGCCATCCTGCTCTTCACCGACGCCGACTGCGAGCCGGCGCCCGACTGGGCAGAGGCCATGCTGGCGCCTTTCGCGGAGGCGGAGGTTGTCGGGGTCAAGGGCACCTACTGCACCCGCCAGCAGGAGCTTACGGCGCGCTTCGTGCAGTTGGAATATGAGGATAAGTATCGCCGCATGGCGCGCCGGCGCTATATTGACTTCATTGATACATACTCCGCCGGCTACCGCCGCGACATCTTCCTGCGCTACGGCGGCTTCGATGAATCCTTCCCCCGCGCCAACGTGGAAGATCAGGAATTCTCCTTCCGCCTGGCCGCCGCCGGCCATAAAATGGTGTTTCAGCCGCGCGCCGTGGTGTGCCATCAGCATGCGGCCAACCTGCCGGCCTATGTGCGCAAGAAGTTCTGGATCGGCTTCTGGAAGGTCAAGGTCCACCTGCGCCATCCCGGCAAGGCGGTGGACGACAGCCACACGCCCCCGGTGCTGAAACTGCAGATACTCCTGTTGGGGCTGGCCTGCATGGGGCTGATCGCCGGCCTCTTCTGGAGATCCGGCTGGACGCTGGCCGGCGCTTCTCTGGCGGCATTCCTGGTCTCCACCATCCCCTTCTGCGTGCGCGCCTGGTCCAGGGACCGGACAGTGGCACTGCTGGCGCCGGCCTTTCTCCTGGCACGGGCCGGCGCGCTGGGGTTCGGACTGGCCGCCGGCATCCTCACTAACCTGCTCCGTGCGCTCCGCCGGTGATGGCGAATTTCGCCATCCGCAATCTTCCTCGGCTGTTTACAAGCTCGCCGGTTTATGGTATGATGAAGACAGAAGACATTTTCACTTTCTCCGGTGGAAAGGTCCTGCGCTTTGTGTCAATGCTGACGCCCTGCCAAGGGGGCTACTATTCCACAGACCGAGGAGGTGAGCAGTGAAGGCGGTTGTCATGGCAGGAGGAGAAGGCTCACGCTTGCGGCCCCTCACCATCGGCCGGCCCAAGCCAATGGTCCCCGTCGCCAATAAACCGATTATCGCCCATATTCTGGACCTGCTGAAGCGCCACGGCATCACCGAGGTGGTGGTGACCCTGCAGTATATGGCGGAGACCATCCAGGATTTCCTGGGGACGGGCCAGAGCTGGGGCATGAACATCCATTATTCGGTGGAGGAAGAGCCTCTGGGCACCGCCGGCAGTGTCAAGAACGCCCAGCAGTACCTGGATGAGACCTTCATTATCATCAGCGGCGACGCCCTTACCGATTTCGACCTGCAGGCCATCCTGGACTACCACCGTCAGAAGCGCGCCCTTGCCACCATCACCCTGTACCGCGTGCCCAACCCCTTGGAGTACGGCGTGGTCATCACCGACGAGGAAGGACACATCCGCCAGTTCCTGGAAAAGCCGAGCTGGAGCGAGGTGATCTCGGATACGGTCAACACGGGCATTTATGTGCTCGAGCCGGAGGTGCTGGACCACATCCCCGCCGGCAAGGCCTTCGACTTCAGCAAGGACCTGTTCCCCGTGATGCTGGAGCGTAATGATCCCCTCTTCGGTTATATTGCCGATGGATACTGGTGCGATATCGGCAACATTCCCGAGTACATGCGCGCTACCGCGGACCTGCTCGCCGGCCGGGTCAAGGCGGAGCCGCTGGGGGAGCATATCGGGGGGAACATCTGGGTGGAGCCGGGCGTGGAGATTGCCCCGGACGCCAAGCTGTACGGCCCAATTTACCTGGGGCGCGAGGTCAAGATCAAGGGCGGCGTCACCATCCACGGCCCTACCGTGATACGCGATTATTCCATCGTGGATAACAGGGCGCATGTGGACCGCTGTATCATCTGGCGCAACTCCTACATTGGGGAGGCCTGCGAACTGCGCGGCACCATCGTCGGCCGGCAGTGCAACCTTCACACGAACGTCATGACGTTCGAGGGCGCGGTCATCGGAGACCGCACCATTGTCGGGCGCAACGCGGTGATCCACGCCAACGTGAAGATCTGGCCGGAGAAGGAGATTGAGGCCGGCGTCAACGTCTATTCCAGCCTGATCTGGGGGGCGCAAAGCCGGCGCACCCTCTTCGGGCGCTTCGGCGTCACCGGCATGGTGAACATTGATCTGACGCCGGAGTTCGCCGCCAAATTGGGGGCGGCGTTCGGCGCCACGTTGCCGAAGGGCAGTACCGTGACCATCAACCGCGACCCGCACCGCAGTCCCCGCATGCTGAAGCGCGCCACGATCTCCGGCCTGCCCTCCGCCGGCATCAACGTGCTGGACCTGCGCACCATGCCCATCCCCGTCGCCTGCTACTACACCCGCACCAGCGACGCCGTCGGCGGCGTGCACCTGCGCGTCTCCCCCTTCGACCAGCGCGTGGTGGACATTCGCTTCATGGACAAGGATGGGCTGAACCTGAGCAAGTCGGTCGAGCGCAACATTGAACGGGTCTTCTTCCGCGAGGACTTTCGCCGGGTCTATCTGGACGATATCGGCACGATTTCCTATGCCCAGGGCGTGGCCGAACGCTATATTGACGGTTTCCTGAAGGCGGTCAACGTGCCGGCCATCCGGGAACGCCGCTTCCGCATTGTCTGCGACTATGCCTATTCACCCGTGACCTATGTCATGCCCAACATCCTCAACCAGCTCCATGTGGACACGGTGCCCCTCAACGCCCATATTGACGAAAGCAAGATGTCGATCGGGCAGGACGAGTTCGAGAAAGCCCTCTGGGAGATGGCGCTCATCACCGGGGCGCTGAGCGCGGACCTGGGCGTGCGCTTCGATGTAGGTGGGGAGAAATTGTTCATCGCCGATAATCGCGGTAAAATTCTTCCCAACGGTGTGGCCCTGGCGGCGATGGCGGTGCTGGCCTGGGAGACCATGGGGCCGGGGGCCATCGTGGTGCCGGTGCACCAGTCCCATATCCTGGAGCGGCTGGCGGCCCGGTATGGGGCCAGCGTGCGGCGGACGAAGACCGATCTGCCGACCCTGACGCGCGCCGCGTTGGAGGAGGGGGTCATCATGGCCGGCGACGGCACCGGCAACTTCATCTTCCCGGCCTTTCAGCCGGCCGCCGACGGCATGATGGCGGCCGTCAAACTGCTCGAGTTCCTGGCCGTGCAGAAGACCTCCCTCTCCCGCATCGTGGATTCCCTGCCGGCGTTCCATATTGCCCGCGGCCGGGTGGAATGCCCCTGGGAGCTGAAGGGCACCGTCATGCGCAAGCTCAACGAGCAGTACAAGGACTACGGTGCCGACATGACCGACGGCATCAAGATTTACTTCTCTGAGGAGCAGTGGGTCTTGGTCCTGCCGGACCCGGACACGCCGGAGTTTCATATCTACGCTGAGGCGAATTCCATGGAGAACGCCCGCGAGCTGGTGCATAAGTACGAGCGCATCATCGCCGGCCTGCAGGAATAGCACCCATGCCCACCGTGCTGTTTCATATCGGGAGCCGCCCGATCTACACCTACACCGTGCTGGTAGACGCCGGCCTACTGCTGGGACTGCTGATGACCTGGTGGCTGGGCCGGCGCCGCGGCCTCTCTCCACCGGCGCTGATGGACGTTCTCAGCATCGTGCTCACCGGCGGACTGTTGGGGGGACGTCTGCTGTATGTTCTTTTTAACCTAGCCTATTTCTCTCAGCATCCTTTGGAAAGCCTGGCCATTTGGCGGGGCGGCATCTCGTTTCATGGGGCGTTCATCGGCGGCGGTGTCGCCCTGTTGATATGGTCGGCCGCCGGCCGCCGGCCCATCTGGCAGTGGGCTGACCTCCTCTGTCCTGCCCTGGCGCTGGGGGGTGTCTTCGGCTGGCTGGCCTGTCTGGCCGGCGGTTGTGCCTACGGTGAAGCCGGCCGGGGAGCGCTCTACCTGCGCGCCCCGGACATCTACGGGGTCGTGGCGCGGCGCTTTCCCACGCAGTGGTTCGGCATAGGGCAAAGCCTTCTGCTCCTGGGCATCCTGCTCTGGGCACCCTTCCGCCAGCGCGCCGGCCTTCCCACCGCGTTGTACCTCATCGGCTACTTCGGCGGCCAGTTCGTGCTGGAGTTCTGGCGCGGCGATGAGGTGCCGTACCTGGGTGCTCTGCGCCTGACACAGTGGCTGGACCTTCTGCTGTTCCTGGCCGGCCTGGCCCTGCTGGTGTCCTGGAGCAAAGGGCGCCAGCCGGCTTCCTCCTCCCCGGACCTCTCCCCGCCGGAAGAGGCTTTTCCCAACCCATAAACTTCAGCGTGTGTTTCAGGAGGCTCTTTTCTCATGGAAGATCCATGGCACGACATTGACGCGGCGTTAGAGCTGGATGTGGAGCTGGTGCGCCGGCATCTCACCGCATGGATCCGCGATCAGCTTCAGCGCGCTGGCTTCGGGCGCGCGGTGATCGGCCTTTCCGGCGGTATTGACTCCTCCCTGTCCTGTTTCCTGACGGCCGAGGCCATTGGCGCCGAGAACGTGTTGGCGCTGTGGATACCCTACCGCACCTCGAACCCGGTCCACTTTGCCGACGCCCGGCAGGTGGCGGAGATGCTGGGCGTGACGCTGAAGACGGTGGAGATCACCCCGATGGTGGATCCCTACCTGGAGCAGTTTCCGGATATGCCGGCGCGCCGGCGCGGCAACGTCATGGCGCGCGCCCGCATGATCGTGTTATACGACCATTCGGAAATCTGGCAGGGATTGGTGGTTGGCTCGAGCAACAAGACCGAGTGGTGGCTGGGCTACGGCACACTGTACGGCGATATGGCCTGTGCGCTGAACCCGCTGGGGGACCTGTACAAGACGCAGGTGCGGCAGTTGGCCAGGGCCATGGGGGTGCCGGCGCAGATCATCGCCAAGCCGCCGACGGCAGACCTGTGGCCGGGCCAGACCGACGAGGGCGAGCTGGGCTTCACCTATGCCGACATGGACCGCGCGCTATATCTTCTGATTGACTGTGGGCTGAGCACGGAGGAAGCGGTGCAGCGCGGCCTGCCGCCGGCGCTGGTGCAGGGGATGTGGCAGCGCGTGCAGGCCACGGAGTTCAAGCGCCGGCTTCCTCTGGTGGCGAAACTGCCGCCCGAGGCATTTCCCAGGCGCTGACAAGACACGAGGCCGTCCCCATATGGGGACGGCCTCGCCGTGTGGGCACAGACAGAGGGTCGGATGCGGATTACTTGATCTCGACGGTAGCGCCTTCCGCCTCGAGCTTAGCCTTGGCCTGCTCTGCGGTCTCTTTGGAGACGGCTTCCAGCACCTTGGCCGGCGCGCTGTCCACCAGGTCCTTGGCCTCTTTCAGGCCCAGGTTCGTGAGCTCGCGCACGACCTTGATGACCTGGATCTTCTTGGCGCCCACTTCCTTGAGGATGACGTCGAACTCGGTCTTCTCTTCCTCGGCCGGGGCGGCCGCTTCGGCGGCGCCGGCCGCGGGCATGGCGGCCATCATCGGCACGGCGGCGCTCACACCGAACTTCTCTTCCAGCGCCTTGACCAGCTCGGCCAGTTCCAGCACGCTCATATTGGCGATCGCTTCAATAATTTCCTCTTTGGTCATTTTGCTCCTCCAGTTGATATGTAATGGGTTGTGTTTCGACGATACACTGCCGGCGTTACGCCGCCTTCTTGTCGGCGTACGCCTTCAGCACAGTGACCAGGCCGCGCATGGGCGCGGACAGGACGGTAACCAGGCCGCTGAGCGGCGCCTGGATGGCACCCACCACCTGCGCCAGCAGAACCTCGCGCGGCGGCAGGTCGGCCAGGGCTTCCGCGCCGGCGGCATCCAGCACACTGCGTCCCAGGATGGCGCCTTTGATCTGCAGGACCTTGGTATCCTGGGCGACGGCCTTGAGGGCCTTCACCGTCGCGGCCACGTCTGGGCCGCATACGGTGATCGCGGTCGTCCCTTTCAGCAGGTCCTGCGGGACAGCCAAGCCGGCCTGCTGGAGAGCGATGCGCGCCAGGGTGTTCTTGACCACCATGAACTTACTGCCGGCCGGCCGGATGTCAGCGCGCAGTTTGTTGATGACCTTCATCGGCAGACCGCGGTAGTCCACCACGACCAGCGCCTGGCTGTTGGAAAACAGGCGGACATACTCCGCCACCATCTGCTCTTTCTTCTCACGTGTTAGCGGCAAGGGCTATCACCTCCTTTCAGTTTCATCCGTTCCTATCGTTACGTGCCCACGAGCGTGGGGTGAACTGCTGGCTCGCTCCCGCCGGCCCCCAACAAAAACGCCTTTGCCGGGACATGCCGCGGCAAAGGCGCGAGGGTTCATCTCACGATGATATATGCTCGGCCCTACCTCGGCAGGCCCCCATGGGTTTCAGCGTATGCACCTGCTGTCTGCGGTACGGCAGGAAATATGCGGTTGTCAGAAACGCAACCTTACAGCGACGGCTTCAAGGCCATGGCTTCGTTGACGTTCACTTTGATGCCAGGCCCCATACTGCTGGCAACGGTCACCCGACGGATATACTGCCCTTTGACACTGGCCGGCTTGGCGCGCACGATGGCGTCCATGACTGCGGCCATATTGTCCAGCAAATGCTCCACTGGGAACGAGACCTTGCCGATGGGAACATGGATGTTGGCCGTCTTGTCCACGCGGTATTCGACGCGGCCCAGGCGCAGTTCGTTGAGCACCCGGGGCAGGTCCTCCTGCGGGACGATGGTGCCGGCCTTCGGGCTGGGCATGAGGCCGCGCGGGCCGAGGATTTTACCCAGCCGGCCGACCTTGCCCATGACCTGCGGGACCGCCACGGCCACATCAAAATCCAGCCAGCCGTTTTGAATTTTCTCAATGTACTCGTCGGTGCCGACGTAATCGGCGCCGGCTTCCTGGGCGATGCGGGCGGCCTCGCCTTCGGCGAAGACCAGCACGCGCACCTGCTTTCCCAGGCCGCGCGGCAGAAGGACCACACCGCGAATCTGCTGATCGGCATGGCGCGGGTCAAGGCCGGTGCGCAGGTGAAGTTCCACGGTGCCGTCAAAATTGGCGTAGTGGGTCTTCTTCACCAGCTCCAGCGCTTCGCGCGGCGAATACTCTTTCTGACGATCTACCAGTTTGGCGGCTTCGAGATACTTTTTCCCGTGCTTTGGCATGTATGCTTCCTCCACAGTGGTATTGGCGGGGACTGCTCCCCTCCCACAGCCGGCATCCCGCGGACGCCGGCACATGGCTGTGCTTGTCAGTCAACGATAGTGATGCCCATACTGCGCGCCGTGCCTTCCACCATGCGCATGGCCGCTTCCAGGTCCGTGGTGTTCAGGTCGCGCATCTTGATCTCGGCGATCTCGCGGATCTGGGCGCGCGTGACCTTGCCGACCTTGACCCGATTGGGCTGGCCGGAGCCTTTCTCGATGCCGGCGGCTTTGCGCAGAAGGTCGGCCGTCGGTGCGGTCTTCAGCACAAAGGTAAACGAGTTATCCTGATAGATGGTGATTTCCACCGGCACAATGCTTCCCGCCATGGAGGCGGTGCGGGCATTGTATTCCTTGCAGAAGGCCATGATGTTGACCCCATGTTGGCCGAGGGCCGGGCCTACAGGGGGTGCCGGGTTGGCCTTGCCGGCGGGAATCTGCAGTTTCACAATTGCTTTGACTTTCTTCGCCATGTTCGCTCTCCGTGCTCTCAAAGAGACATCGATGTCAACCGCGTGCGGTTAGACCTTCTCTACCTGCAGGAAGTCCAGCTCAATGGGGGTCTCCCGCCCAAAGAACGAGACCAGTACTTTGACCTTGCCCTTGCTCTCATCCACCTCGTCCACCGTGCCGACGAAATCGGTGAAGGGGCCGTCAATGATGCGCACCTTCTGGCCCACGCGGAAGCTGACGCGGATCTTGGGAGCCTGGGCCTGGATGCGCTTCAGGATGCGGTCCACCTCTTCCTGGCTCAGCGGGGTGGGCTTGTTGCCGGTGCCCACAAAGCCGGTCACGCCCGGGGTGTTGCGCACCACGTACCAGGA
>JACIWP010000064.1 GCA_014360855.1 Anaerolineae bacterium | reverse complement strand
CGCATGAGCCTCCTGAGCGCCGCGGTGCGCCTGGTCGAAGACGATGTTGCCCAGGAACTTGGGCAGGAGCACCATGTCCACCTTCTGCCCCGGCGTCGCTTTCACCGGTCCGCTCGGGGCGGCAGTGGGTGCCTGGGTCGGTGCCTGCGTGGGCGCCTGTGTGGGCGCTTGGGTCGGCGGCTGTGTAGGCGCTTGGGTCGGCGCGGGAGTGGCGGCCGGTGCACAGGCTGTGAGCACCAGGCTCAGGATGACCAACACGGCAACGAGACGTACAGCAATCGCTTTCATACTATTTCCTCCTTCTCCTTACTCATGGAATGGCGGGACAATTCTCGCAATGGTGGACTACCGGTTGACGTACTCACTTTGTCTCTGCTTTCACCTCCTTTCTCTCCGCGAGAGCTGCTCGTTCGGCAGCCAGACGAGCGAAACGCCGGCGATTCAGTTCAGCCCGCACCCGGTTGGCCAGGTTGGGCACGAGCACCGAGAAGATGAGCAGTGCGCCAATGACGCCAGTCTGCTGTTGGAGGGTGATGTTGGACAGCGACATACCGTTGCGCAGGTTCAGGATCAGCAGGATAGACAGCAGTACGCCGAGAAGGGTGCCAGAGCCGCCGAAGATATTGACGCCGCCCAGGAGCACCATGGTGATGATTTCCAGCTCAAAGCCTTCGGCGGTGCTGGCGCGCATGGCGCCCAGGCGGGCGGTGTACAGCACGCCGGCCAGGGCCGAGATCAGGCCAGAGGCAATGAACAGCACCAGCTTCACGGCCTCGACCTTGACGCCAGAAAAGCGTGCCACCTCGCGGTTGTTGCCGATGACGTACACGTAGCGCCCAAATGCGGAATGCTGGAGGACGATATAGGCGATGACGAGCAGGAAGAAGAAGATCAGCAGGGACAGCGGGAATGGACCCAGGATGGGACGCTGGCCCATGTTGTTGATCCAATCGGGGAAGGTGGTGATGGAGCGGTCCTCGACCAGCACCCATACCAGGCCGCGGAACATGATCATGCCGGCCAGGGTGACGATGAGGGAGGAGAGCCGGCCGTAGGCGATCCACAAGCCGTTCCACAGGCCGCAGAGGAGGCCGGTGATCAGCGCCGCCGCGAGGGCGAGTTCTCCAGGATAGCCCAGCTCGATCATGCGGCCGAGGATGCCGGCGGCAAGGCCCATCACCGATGAGACCGACAGGTCAATTTCCCCGTTAATGATAATGAAGGTCATGATCAACGCGACGATGATCTTCTCGGCGTACAGGTAGAAGACGTTGATCTGGTTTTCCACCGTCAGGTACGCCGGCGCGCGCGCCGAATTATAGAATAGGGTGATCAGAAACAGGACGAAAAGGATGGCCTCCCATGAGCGCAGGAACTGCATCCGGCGAAGGGATGCGAGACGAGTGCTCAGCATGGAATTCTTCCTCCTCTGGTTATTGTGTGCCAGCATGGGCTGTGCCATATGCTCGTTCCCTATCACGCCTGCGGCATGGAGCGGGCCTTCGCTTCCGCCATTTCGGCGGTCCTGGCGGCCGCGGCGCGGGCCCAGATCGACCGCAGACGGGCCATGATGGCGCTGTCGGTGGCGACGGCGAGCAGGATGAGGAGGCCGAGGATGGCGTTGCGCCAGAACTCGCTGATGGCCGGCCAGCGCCGCAGGCTGTAGTCCAGGGTACCGATAAGCGTCGCGCCCAGGAAGGCACCGATGGCTGTCCCGGTCCCACCGAAAATGTTCACGCCGCCCACCACGGCCGCGGCCACCGCGTCAAATTCCAGACCCACGCCGGCCAGCACCATCAGGTTGCCGTACTGGAGCAGGAAGAGATAGCCGCCCAGGCCGGCCAGCGCGCCGCCGATGAGGTAGGCGATGAAGACAATGCGCTGAGCGGGGAAGCCGGCGATGCGCGCTGCTTCCGGGTTGGATCCGATGGCGTACAGCCGGCGGCCGTAGGGCAGGTATGTCAGCATTAATTGGATGAGGATGACCACCGCGATAGCAATGCCCACCATGACGCGGAAGTCCAGATCGCCGACTTTGAAGATGCTCCAGCTGGCGAACTGGCGCGCCCACATCGGTAAGCGGTGGGCGGAGACGATGCCGCCTTCGGGGGCGGAATAGAGCACAATGGCGGTGCGGTAGATGGCCATGGTGCCGATGGTGGTGATGATGGCCGGTACCCGTCCGTAGGCGATGATGAGACCGTTGATCATCCCCATGGCGGTCCCGACCGCGATGGCGATGAGCGCCGCCGGCACCGGGCCAATCTCATGGTGATACGAGAGCTGGACGCCCAGGAAAAAGGCGCAGAACCCGACAATGGCTCCCAGCGACAGGTCAATGTTGCGCGTGATGGCTACCAGCGTCTGGGCCATAGCGACCACCGCGATGATGGCAATGCTGGTTGAGACGCGCACGAAGGTGCGCCCGGTGTAGTAATCCTTGAGAAGGGTGCCGAAGCCCAACACAATGATAACGATCAGGAACAGTGTGACCAGCTCGCGAACTTGTTCGGGTCGAAGGATGCGGGTGATGAATTTCATGCTTGTCTCTCCAGAATCGCTTCGGGATGACCCATGGCGGCGGCCATGATTTTCTCCTGTGTGGCCTCTTCGCGGGTGTAGATGCCCATCTGCCGGCCTTCATGCATCACCAGGATGCGGTCGCTCATCGCCAGCACTTCCGGCAGATCCGACGAGATCAGGATGATGCCGATCCCCTGGGCGGCAAGGTCGTTGATCATATGGTGGACCTCCACCTTGGCGCCCACGTCAATACCACGGGTCGGTTCATCCAGGATCAGCACCCTAGGCTGGACGTTCAGCC
This sequence comes from Anaerolineae bacterium, assembly GCA_014360855.1. Classification (NCBI taxonomy): domain Bacteria; kingdom Bacillati; phylum Chloroflexota; class Anaerolineae; species Anaerolineae bacterium. Next base: position 9,617 of record JACIWP010000064.1, on the reverse strand, counting down.
ATTTGCAGAGGAGCACTTTCTGCTGGTTCCCGCCGGAAAGGCGCTCAACGGTGTTCAGGACCGATGGGGTCATGATGTTCAGACGCTGACGGAATTGTTCCGCTACCTCGATCTCCTTCTGGCGCTGAATCAGCCCCAGGCCGTTCAGGAATTGGGGCAGGGTTGGCAGGGTAATGTTGGCACAAATGGGCATGGGCATCACCAGGCCGTACTTGCGGCGGTCCTCGGTGACATAGGCGATGCCCAGCTCCATGGCCTGTTGAGGGGAGCGGATGCGGACGGATTTGCCGCCAATGGTGATTTCGCCGGCGTCGGCTGGCTCGATGCCGAACAGCGCCAGGGCGACGTCCGTGCGGCGGGAGCCGACCAGGCCGGCGAAGCCCAGCACCTCTCCCCGCCGCAGGTCGAAATTAACGTCGTAGAAGACGTTCTGTTTGGTCAATCCCCGCACTGACAGCACCACTTCGCCGTGCTGAACGGAGCTTTTGGCGAAGAACTCCTCCACCTCGCGGCCCACCATGTCACGAATTACCTGTTCCACCGTGACCTCACTGCGCGGTCGAGAGGAGATGAGCTTGCCATCCCGGAGCACCGTGATGCGGTCGGCGATCTCGAACACCTCTTCCAGCCGGTGGCCGATGAACAGCACGGCGATGCCGCGATCGCGCAGGGAGCGCACCAGCTTAAACAACTGCTGGACCTCGTGCAGGGAGAGGGCGGAGGTGGGTTCGTCCATGATGAGGACGCGCACATCCAGGGAGATGGCGCGGGCGATTTCGACGGTCTGCTGTTGCGCCACGGTCAGGCCCTGGGCAGACTGCCGCACGTCCATCACCACACCGAGCTTGGCCAGAATTTTTTCGGCGTCCTTATACATTTGGTTCCAGCGGACGAAGGGGCCGCGAGAGCGGTGACTGATGAAAATGTTCTCCGCCACGTTCAGGTCCGGGAAGATCATGGGCTCCTGGTAGATGGCGGCGATGCCGAGCGCCTGGGCCTCTTGTGAGTTGCGGATGACTACCGGCCGGCCCTGCACCCGGATCTCGCCCGTGTCCGGCTGATGGACGCCGGTAGCGATTTTGATGAGGGTGGATTTGCCGGCGCCGTTTTCCCCCACCAGCGCATGGATTTCCCCAGGGTAGATGGCCAGGGAGACGTCATCCAGCGCCTGGGTCATGTCGAATCGCTTGGAGATGTGCAGTAGCTCTAGAATCGGTTCCGTCATAGCATTTCCTCTTGGGCAATAGGTAATTCGTACACGGCAGAATCAACGTCCTGCGGATAGTACAGGTTGATGTTGTCGTGCGAGATAAACACGTGCTCGTTGAAGATGGCCGGCGGGACCGGCTGGCCGGCGAGGATTTTGCCGGCGATCTCGACCAGCTTGGGGCCGTAGCGCTCGGGCCAGTAGGCGGTGGAGCCGATGATGCGCGACTGCGGGTCCCGTATCTCCTGGCGCACCTGCCGGTCGGCGCCCTGTCCCACCACCACCAGGTCCTCCTCGCGCCCCAGTTGGCGGGCCGCCCGCACCGCTCCCAATGCCGCCTCGTCATTAAAGCACAGCACGGCGATGCGGTGGACGGACGGCATTTCCTGAAGGAGCCGGTATATTTGTTCTTCGCTCATGCGGCAGTTATTGCCGCAGTTGACGCTGCGGATGCGCTCCGCCGGCAGGGGCCCGAGGATTTTCTGCAGGCCGTCGAGCTGGCCCTGCATGCGGGCGGCGGGCAGTTTGCCGGCGCGCGGCTCTTCGAGCATGATCACCTGCTCCACATGGCCCTGCCAGTGGCGGAGGATCCATTCCCCAAGGGCCAGGCCGGCCAGATGGCCGGCGCGGTAGTTATCTACGCCGAAGAAGGTGGCGCCCACGATGGGGATGTCCACGGCGATGACGGGGATGCCGGCGCGCTGGAACTTGTTCATGAGCTGGGGGCCGGCCTGCTCGTCCAGGTGGTATTCGATGACCAGGTGGACGCCGGCGGCGATCAGCTCATCCGCGACACGCAGAGCTACCTCGGTGTCCATCTGGTTATCGCGGGCGATCAGCTCCATGTCGGGTGTTATCTGGATGGCTCGCTCCAGGCCGCGGCGCACATCGGCGGCGAAGGGCAGGGCGTCGCTGAGGTTGGCGAAGCCGATCTTGTAGCGCTTCGGTCTGGGCGGATGCCGGCTGGGTGGATAGGTGGAGGTGCTCTCTTCACTGCATACCGTGAGCTGGATCGGGGTTTGGCGCAGTTCTTCGATGTAGGCGGGGGCGATCTGGTCATCGGTGAAGATATGGGCAATCTGCTCGATGGAAGCGAAGGAAGTGAGGTCCACCCGTCCAAATTTGCTGGAGTCTATCAGTGCTATCACCCGGTCCGCGCTCTGGATCATCAACCGCTTGAGTTCGATCTCGGGCAGGTCTACTTCGGTGAGGCCGGCGGATACGGAGAATCCCGTGCAGGAGACGAAGGCGGTGCGGGCATGGAGGTTGCGCACGATTTGCTCGCCCAGACTGCCGCCGACCGATGTGCCATCGGGCCGCACCTTGCCGCCGATGAGGATGACCGTGTGAGAGAGGTTTTTGGCCAGGGCGAGGGCGATCTCTATGCCGTTGGTGATAACCGTCAGGTTCTTGCGCTTCTGCAGGTACGGGACCATGGCATAGACGGTGGTGCTGGCGTCGAGCATAATCGAGTCGCCGTCTTCCACCAGTTCCGCCGCCCAGCGGGCGATGCATTCCTTGGCGCGCACGTTCGTGCGAGCGCGAGCCGCAAATGTGGGGCTGATGAAGGTGTGGTGGTCGGGGACGATGGCGCCGCCGCGCACGCGCTGGATCTTGCCGGCGCTCTCCAGCGCCTTCAAGTCGTTGCGGATCGTGCCCTCTGACACATGCAACATCTGGGCCAACTCACTCACCGTGATGCCCGGTGTCTGGCGCAGTAATTGTAAGATACTCGCCTGCCGTTCGAGAGGGAGCACCGCAACCGTCCCGCAGAGTTCTGATTGCGCGTGATTGTCGAAAATTGACGGAGCGTTGTTGAAATTTGCTGTTTATAGCATAGCAGATTTTTGTTTGTTTGTCAAGAGCTTGCGCAACATTTGCGGGACGGATATTGGCTGGTGCTCCCCCTTATGTACGCGGATGCCGGCACGCATCAGCCGCCGGCATCCAACGGATAGCGCGCCATGATGGCACACAGCTTCTCGTACGCTTCATCCCAGCCGGCGGTCTGTGCCGGCTCGTAAATCGTCAACGGGAAGGACTTGCGGATCAGCTCGCGTCCCTCCGCCACACTGTGCAGTGCCCCCATGGCGATCATCTGCATCATGATGTTGCCCAGCGCGGTGGCCTCGATGGGGCCGGTATACACCTGCCGGCGCAGGGCGTCCGCGGTGAACTGCGAGAGCAGGCGGTTCTGCGTGCCGCCCCCCACGATGTACACCGGCTCCAGGCGATACCCCAGCATCTCCTCCAGCCGCTCCAGCACCCAGCGGTACTTGAGCGCGATGCCCTCCAGCGCACAGCGCACGACGGCCCCCTTGTCCTCCGGCACAGGCTGGCCGGTCAGCTTGCAGAAGCGGCGGATGCGCTCCGGCATGTCGCCGGGCTTGAAGAATTCCGGATAGTCGGGGTCAATGACCGCCAGGAAGGCCGGCGCCTGGCTGGCCATCTTCACCAGCTCATCGTAGGAGTACGCCTCGCCCTGCTGTGCCCAGGTGCGCCGGCATTCCTGCACCAGCCACAGGCCCATGACGTTTTTGGAGAAACGGAACGTGCCGGCGACTCCGCCCTCGTTGGTGAAGTTGTTGCGCAGGCTGTCGGGGGTGATGATGGGATGCGGCGCTTCGGTGCCCATGACCGACCAGGTGCCGGAGCTGATCCAGACGAAGCGGGATTCCATCGCCGGCACGGCGGCGACGGCAGAACCGGTATCATGGCAGGCCGGCGCGATCACCTGCGGGCACTGCGCCTCACTGATGCCCAGCTCCTCCCGCACCGCCGGCGTCAGCTTGCCCAGGTTGGTGCCGGGCGGGATGATGGGTGGGAAGATATGCTTCGGGATGCCCATGCGCTCCAGCAGGTCCCAGGCCCAGTCCCCTCTGCGGGGATTGTAGAACTGTGTGGTGGTGGCGTTGGTGAACTCGCAAAATTTCTGCCCCGTCAGCCAGTAATTCAATAAGTCCGGGATGGTCAGGAAGGTATGGGCGATTTCGAGCGCCGGCGACTGGGATACCACCATCGCCAGGAGCTGGTAGAGGGTATTGAGCTGAAGGAATTGGATGCCGGTCTGTTCGAAGATCTCGGCGCGAGGCACGCGCCGGCAGGCCTCCTCGATCATCCCGTCGGTGCGGCTGTCGCGGTAGTGATAGGGGTTGCCGATGAGCGCGCCGGTGCGGTCCAGCAGGCCGAAGTCCACCGCCCAGGTGTCAATGCCCAGGCTGGCCGGCGGGGATTCCGTGTCGCGGAAGGCCATGCCAATGGCATTCTTGACATCGCTCCAGATGCGCAGGATGTCCCAGTGCAGGCCGTCGGGGAGGCGCACCGGGCCGTTGGGGAAGCGATGCAGTTCGGAGAGGGAGAGCCGGCCGCCGTCGAAGGATGCCAGCATCGCCCGTCCGCTTTCCGCCCCGATGTCGAACGCCAGATAGGTCTGTGCTGTCATGATGTGTCCTCCTTCTCGGTTTTCGCCATCATATCAGCAAGAGGTGCGGCATTTCCACCCACTGGATGATGCGCTGGAGGAATTGGGCGGCCGGCGCGCCGTCTATCAGGCGGTGGTCGAAGGTCAGGCTCAGCCAGACGCGATGGCGCACGGCGATCACTCCCTGAAACACCGCCGGCCGCTCGACGATGCGGCCGATACCCAACACAGCACACTGCGGCAGATTAATAATGGGGGTAAAGGCATCCACGTCGTACATGCCCAGGTTGGTGATGGTGAATGTCCCGCCGCTCATCTCTTCGGGGGTGAGCTGGCCGGCACGCGCCCGCTCGATCAAGCGCTGGGTTTCGCGGGCGATATCCGCCAGCCGCTTGCGGTCGGCGTCCCGTACCACCGGCACCAACAGGCCGCGCTCCGTGTCCACCGCTAAGCCGATGTGCACCTCGTCCCAGAGCCGGATGGTTTCCCCTTCCAGGGAGGCGTTCAGGCGCGGGAACTGGCGCAGGGCGCGGCCGGCAATGTACAGGAAAATATCGTTGTAGCTGACGGGGATGCCGGCTTCATGGAACTGCCGGCGCAGTTCTACCAGCGCGGTGGCGTCGGCCTCGGACATCAGCGTGACCGGGGCGGTGGTCTGCCGGCTTTCCAGCATGCGCTGAGCGATGACCGCCCGCGAGCCTTCCAGCGGGATGGTCTGCATGACGGCGACCGCCGGCGGGGTAATGGCCGGCCCTATGGTGACAGGAGGAGCTTTCACCGCCGCCTGGGACTGCAGATACGCCCGCACGTCCCGCTCGACGATGGCGCCCTGGGGACCGGTGCCCTGCAGGGTTTGCCAGGGGACGTTGTGCTCTTCCGCCAGCCGGCGGGCGCGCGGCGAGATGAATATCCGGCCGGCCGGCGGGGTAGTGGGTGGTTTCATCGCCGGCGCGGGGGCAGGCGTGGGCGGCACAGGCGCGCCGGCAGGCGCCGCCGGCGGTGTCGGAGCCGGCACCGCCTCTGCTTCTTCCCCGGGTGCGAGGATGCGGGCGATGGGGGAAAGCACGCGCACCTTTTGGCCGGGCTGGGCGGTGATATGGCGCAGGATGCCGGAGGCCGGCGCCTCGATGTCCAGCGTGGCCTTATCGGTTTCGATGGCGTACAGCTTTTCGCCCTGGGTCACCGCCTCTCCCTCGCGCTTGTACCAGGTCACCAGGGTGACGGTATCCACGGTCTGGCCCAGGGGTGGGACGAGCACATCCGTTGCCATGGGATTCCCTCAGAGTATGGACTTCACAGCCTGGACGACGCGCTCGGCGCTGGGGACATAGAACTGCTCCATCGGCGGCGAGAAGGGCGGGGGAGTGTCCGGCGCGCTGACGCGCACGATGGGCGCGTCCAGCCAGAAAAAGGCTTCGGCGGCGACCATGGCGGCCACGTCCGCTCCCCATCCGCCGGTGTAGTTGTCCTCCTCGACGATGACCAGCCGGCCGGTCTTGCGCACGGAGTCGAGGATCAGCTCTTTGTCCAGCGGCACCAGCGTGCGGGGGTCGATCACCTCCGCCTCGATGCCTTCTTTCGCCAGTTGCTCGGCGGCCTCCAGCGCGCGGTACACGGTGAGCAGTTTGCCGACGATGGTGACATCCTTGCCCTCGCGTCGGATGATGCCCTTGCCGATGGGCACCAGGTATTCCTCCTCGGGCACTTCTCCCACCGGACTGAGGGCGCCGCGCTCGGCGCGCGGCCCCTTACTACCGTAGAGCAGTTTGTGCTCAAAGATGATGACGGGATTATCGTCGCGCACCGCGCTTTTCAGCAGGCCTTTGGCGTCGTAGGCGGTGGCCGGCGCGACCACTTTCAGCCCCGGTATGTGGGTGAAGAAGGCTTCCAGGCTCTGGGCGTGCTGGGCGCCGCGGCCGGTTGCCCCCACGGGGGCGCGCAGGACCAGGGGGACCTTGACCGTGCCGCCGGACATATAGGTCATCTTGGCGGCCTGATTGGCGATCTGGTCCATAGCGCAGAAGAGGAAGTCGCCGTACTGCACGTCGGCGATGGGGCGCAGGCCGGCCATGGCGGCGCCGATGGCCACGCCGATCAGCCCGGTCTCTGAGATGGGGGTGTCCAGAATGCGCTCATGTCCGAATTCCTCGGAGAGGCCCAGGGTAACGGTGAAGGCGCCCCCAAATCCGCCAAGGATGCCGATGTCCTCGCCGATGCAGAAGACGCGCGGGTCGCGCCGCATTTCCTCCCGAATGGCCTGCCGCAGGGCTTCCGCAATGGTCATCAGCGCCATAGCTTATCCCTCCTCCGACCAGAATACGTGTTTGAGGGTGTCCTCCGGGTCGGGCAGGGGACTTTCCTCGGCGAAGCGCACCGCATTGTCAATAAGGGCCTGCACCTCCTGTTCGATGCGCTCCAGGGTTTCATCGCTGGCCAGGCCCAGTTCCTTCAGCCGGCCGGCCAGCCGCGGGATGGGATCGCGCTTGGCCCATTCTTCCTCTTCCTCGCGCGAACGGTAGGTGCGCGGGTCACTGCGGGAATGTCCGCACAGACGGTAGGTCTTGGCCTCGATAAGGGTGGGGCCTTCGCGCCGGCGGGCGCGGGCGATGGCCTCGCCGGCGACCCGATAGACCGCTTCGACGTCATTGCCATCCACGATGACCCCCGGCATGCCGTAGGCGGCCGCCCGGTCGGCGACGTTCTGGATCTTGAAGGCCTTGGAGAAGGGGGTAGAGGCGGCGTACAGGTTGTTCTCACAGACGTAGACCACTGGCAGGTCCCAGATGGCGGCCATGTTCATGGCCTCGTGTACCGCGCCCTCGTTGGCGGCGCCTTCGCCGAAGAAGCAGACACTGACGCGGTCCTTGTCCAGCCATTTGGCGGCCAGGGCGGCGCCGGCGGCCAGCGGGGCGTTGGCGCCGACAATGGCCACGGCGGGGAACATGCCCACCCGCACATCCCCCACATGCATGGACCCTCCCTTGCCTTTACAACAACCGGTGACCTTGCCGTACAGCTCCGCCATAATGGCGCGCGGCGCCACGCCTTTGGCGATGGCATGGCCGTGGGGGCGGTGGGTGCTGAAGAGATAATCATCGGGGCGCAGATGCGCGCAGACGCCGGCGGCCACCGCCTCCTGCCCGATGTACAGGTGCAGGGTGGAGGGAATGCGCCCCTGCATGAAGAGATAGTTACAGCGCTCCTCAAAGCGCCGGATGGTCAGCATTGTCCGATATAGTTCCAGCAGAAGGATATCTGCCTGATTCATCGATCCGCTCACCCCCTCAGATGTTTTTCGGGGCAAACTTGGGATGGAACTCCGGACTGCGGTAGCCCCAGGGGCACTGTGGGCGCTTGCGGATGCCCCAAAGCTCGGCCGCGGCGCGGACTTCCGGATATTTCTCGGCGGCTTCCTGCAGGGACATGCCGGCCAGCACCGCGTCGATGGCCTGGCGCCAGGCCATGGCGCCGGCCTTATAGCCCATAGGATGCCCGAGCATGCCGCCGCCGGCCGGCACGATGAAGTCAATGCCGTGCTCCTGGATCAGGACTTCGGCCAGGCCGGGGTACATGCCGGCGGCCGGCATGGGCCACGCCCGCTTGATATGGTAGAAAGGCGCCCGCAGAGTCTGGGAGGTGCGCAGTTCTTCCTCGACCGAGCAGACCTGCAGGCTGGACCATAGGGACGGCGTCAGCATCATGTCCGCGCCGCACAGCCGCGCCAGCTTGGCCAGGGCGACGTAGCTCATGGTCGGGAGCATGCCCAGCATGTGGGAGACATGCCAGAGAATGGGCACGTTGATCTCCGGGTCGCTGGCGATGACCTTCAGGGTCGAGAGGCCGACGGGGTAGGCGAGGAGCAAGCCGGTCGCGCCCAGCTTCACGGCGCGGCGGGCCTTCTCATGCACGCGGTCCACCTCATCGGTGATGCTGACCATGTACAGCGTCTTGTGGCCGGTCTCGCGCTCCGCCTTTTCCAGCGCCTTGAGCACCGCCTCCAGGCGGGCCTCGAAGGGGCAGTTCTCCAGCTCACTGCACATCTCGTCATCTTTACATAAATCTGCACCGCCGAGGGCGGTCTGGTAGACCTGGTTGGCGGTTTCCTCCGGCGTCATGCCCATCTTGGGCTTGATGATCTGCAGGACGAGCGGCCGGCCGTACACCCCCAGCTTCTCCCGCAGTCCCTCGATGCCGAATTTCGGGCCGCTGAATTTCTTAGCGATGGCTTCAGGGATGAAGACGTCCAGCAGGCGCACCTTGTCGCAAAAGGCGAAGATGTTACCGGAGATGGAAAGGAGCATCATCGGCACGTTGACGTTCACGTCCCAGGCCGCGGTGGGGAAGGCCAGTTGGATCACGGCGCGGCGTGTGCCCGGCGGGGAGGGGATTTCGTAATAGCCCAGCACCTTACTGCACAGGCGCTCCCGCACCTCGGGCGTCTCCTCTTTGATGTCCATCCAGGTGGCGGTGGAGCCTTCCAGGGCGAGGCGCTGGACCTGGCCGAGGTGATCGATGAAGTCCCAGTCCGGCCGGCTGTCCTCGATATAATACGTGCCCACGACGAAATGGTCCTGGTCCAGGCTTTCCCACATGTAGTTGAACATGTGGGGGTCGTACAGTTCTTTTACCATTGGATATGTCCCTCCATAAATGATGTGAATGCCTGATCGCTATCCCAGCAGGGCTTCGCGCAGCATGGCCGAAGCCTCCATGGCATCGCCCCGGGCGATCACCGCCGCGATGCGCTCGCGCCCGATCTTGTCCAGCAGTCCGTGCAGTCCCTGAATCCAGCGGATGCTCTCGCTGGCCGCCCGCACCCCATCCTCGCGGTAGGGGAAGATGTCCAGCGCGTACCATCCCTGGTAGTTCAGGCGGTCCAGCCAGTAGAGCAGTTCCAACATCTCGATGGTGTGCACGGATCCGACGGTCATGTCGTCGTCCCACAGGCGCCAGTTGTCGTTGAAATGCATGTAGAAGAGCTTATTGCCG
>JACIWP010000063.1 GCA_014360855.1 Anaerolineae bacterium | reverse complement strand
CGCCTCAACGTCATCATCTGGGGGCGCTACCGCGACAATTTCCCACAGCCGCCAGAGCGCATGTATTACCAGAAGACCGTTTGCGTCTCGGGACGCATTGAGCTGTATCAGGGCGTCGCCCAAATCGAGGTGCGCTCCCCCGAGCAAATTGTGGAGCAGGCCGCGCCGTAGTGGGGCGACCCATGGGCCGCCCCTCCGGAGGACGTTGAAAGGTCCTGAAGCGTGGTTTGCCGGGCTGAAGCAGGCGGGCAGGCGCGATACAGCCGGCGCCGGCCCTGCATGTAACAGCGGATTCGCCCGCTGTGCCTTTCCAACACCCCTCAGACATTTGCCGGCTGGGGAAGGCTCCGTTATAATCGCCCTATCGTCAGGTTCGCGCTCTCGAGATAGGGAAACGGCAAATGTCTGAGTTCAAGCTCTCGGTGGTCATCCCAGTGTACAATGAAGTGCGCACGCTGGAGGAAATCGTCCAGCGGGTGCGCGCCGTGAATATCAACAAAGAGATCATCATCGTGGACGATGGCTCCACGGACGGCAGCCGGCAGGTCGAGGAGAAGCTGGCACAGTTGCCCGAGGTGCGGGTCTACTACCACGAGCGCAACATGGGAAAGGGCGCCGCGGTGCGCACTGCCCTCCAGCACGTCACCGGCGACGCCGTCATCATCCAGGACGCCGACCTGGAATATGACCCCCGCGATTATCATATCATGCTCCAGCCCTTTTTCGAGGGCAAGGCCAAGGTGGTCTACGGCTCGCGCTTCCTGGGAGGGCCGCGGCGCGCCATGATGTTCTGGCATATGGTGGCGAACAAGTTCCTCACCTTCGTCACCAATATCTTGTACGACACCATCCTGAGCGACATGGAAACATGTTACAAGCTCTTCGCCACCGATGTCATTCGCACCATTCCCCTGCACGCCCGCGGCTTTGAGCTGGAGCCGGAGATCACCGCCAAGGTGCTGAAGCGCGGCTACCGCATCTATGAGGTGCCCATCAGCTACGCCGGCCGCGAGTATCACGAGGGCAAGAAGATCAAAGGCCGGGACGCCTTCATCGCCATCTGGACCCTGCTGAAATACCGCTTCGTGGATTGAGCCGGCCGCGAGGCCCTATGTGCGCGCACAGCCTCTCCGCAAGATGGCAGACCTGGGCGTACCGCCTGGCATGCGGCATCCTGCTCACCGCCGGCCTGCTCCTGCGCCTGCACCCGATCACCATCCACCGCTTTCACCCGGATGAGGCGTTGTACGCCTACTGGGGGCTACAGATCGCCACCGGCGCTGACCCCATGCTGGAGAGCTACCCGGTGGACAAGCCGCCGGCCTTCCCCTACCTGCTGGCCCTTGTGTTTCGCCTTTTCGGCGCATCGGAACTCACGGCCCGCCTGCCAAGCTTGATCGCCAGCACGGCATCCCTCGCCCTGGTGGAGCGCATCGCCCGCCGGGTGTACGGGAAGGAGACGGCCTTCCTGGCGCTGGGACTGCTGGCCCTCAGCCCATTTGATATTTCGTTTGCCGTCACCGCGTTCACCGACCCGTTGATGGTAATGTGGGTACTGGCCGGCCTGGTCGCCATGCTCGCTGGCCGCCCCACGCTGGCCGGTGCCTTCGCCGGCGCGGCCTTCGCCACCAAACAGCAGGGCATCTTCTTCCTACCACTGCTGGCGCTGGCCGGCCTCTGGCGGACGCGCTTTTCCCCCGGGCAGAAGGCGGAACTCCCCGGAAAAGGCATTGGCCGGCTCCTGCGGACCTGGTGGGCGAGGGGATTGGCCGGCTTTCTGCTGGCCTTTGCGCCGGCGCTGGCCTGGGACCTGGCGCGCCTGCGCCGGCCGGAATACTTTGCCCAGAGCCTCATCAGCTACGGCGGGTTGGCCCTGGCCCCCTGGTCCGAATGGGGGAAGCGGGCGGTGGACTGGGCCGGCTGGCTGGCGCGCTTCTGGGGGGCGCCGGCCCTGAACGTGCTGGCCGTCCTGGCGCTGGCCTGGCTGTTGTGGGACGGCCTGCGCTCCTGGCGAAACGGCCGGCTTTCGGCGGAAGCCGCCTTCGACCTCATGATCGCCGGCTTCAGCCTCTGCTTCCTGCTGGGGCACTGGCTGGTGCGCTTTAATATTTGGGACCGCTATCTACTGGGGCTGGTGCCGCTGGCCGCCGTGCTCCTGGGGCGGGCGTTCACTCACGCCCTGCGGCGCTGGCGGACGCAGGAGCGACTGCCGGCGGCGCTGGGCATCCTGGCGCTGATATTCCTGCTGGCCCTTTCCCCCACCGGCCAGGCGGCGCGCGGCGAATACCCGGCCGGCGGAGACCATGGGGCCTACTGGGGCATTGACCAGGTGGCGGAATATGTGCGGGCGCATGTGCCGGCGAACGCCGTCATCTATCATCACTGGCTGGGCTGGCACTATCTCTATTACCTCTATAACGCGCCGTATGCCTTTCAGTGGTATACTTCCCCGGAGGAGGTGGTGGCGAAGGTGCGGGCGTGGTCGGACGTGCCGCACTGGATCGTCTTCCCGATGTGCCGTGAGTGGGAGCCGGTCGCGGAGGCACTGCAGGCCGCCGGCCTGTCTCTGCAGGGGCGCTTTCAGACGGTGCGGCCGGACGGGCAGGTGACCTTGCGGGTGTATGAACTGCATGCCGGCGCGGAAACGGCCGGCCAGCCGGCGCGTTGAGCGAGGGAGCAAGCCGATGCGGCTACCAGCGTGTACAAGGAAGGGGTTCCCATGGCGGATGGCCGTCGCCTGGCTGTGGCCGCTCAGCCTGTGCGTACTGCCGCTCCTGTTCTGGTCCGGCCTCACTGCCGGCCGCATCCTGGTCGGCGTGGACCTCTTCACCTATTTCTATCCCCTGCGCGACGCCGTCTCATCCGCCCTGCGTGCCGGCCGGCTTCCTCTGTGGAACCCCTATCTGTTCCTGGGCGTGCCGCTGTTCGCCAACATCCAGGCCGGCACCCTCTACCCGGTGAATCTCCTGCTGGTCGGTTTGCCGGCGCCCTACGCCATCAACGCCTTTATCCTGCTTCATCTGGCCCTGGCCGGCCTGGGCGCCTATATCTACGCCCGCTGGCGCGGGTTGGAGCGGCCCGGCGCCTGGACGGCCGGCGTGCTCTTCGCGCTGGGCGGGTTCCTGAGCGCGCAGGCGGAGCATGTCAATCAGATCGCTGTGTCTGCCCTTTTGCCCTGGATGCTGTGGTGCCTGGAACATGCCATGGGGGTCGAGCGGGGCGAGGGGCCGGCCCGTTGGCGGCCCGGCAGTTGGTTCGCGCTGGCCGGCCTGTTGGCGGCCGCCTTCCTGGCCGGCCATACACAGTCCTGGTACATCGCCCTGTTCGCGCTGGCGCTGGACGCGGCCGGCCATGCGGGCTGGCGAGCCTGGCGCGCCGGCTGGCGGCGAGGAAGCTGGTACGCCGGCAAATGGCTGGTCGGGCGCGCCGCCGCGCTGGGGCTGGCCGCCGGCGCGGCGCTGGCCCTGTGCGCCGTCCAGCTCCTGCCCACCCTGGAGCTGTCCTCGCTCTCCATCCGCGGCGGTGGGATGAGCTACCGCGAGGCGGTGTCCTTCTCGCTGAAGCCCCAGCTCCTGGTGCGCGCTTTCCTCCCCGGCTATGGGGAGATGGTGTTCAGCGAATATGTGGCCTACATCGGATGGATTGGCCTGGCACTGGCCGTGTGGGGCCTGCTGGCCGGCCAATCCCGCGCGACCGTACGGGCAGGGGCCGGCCTGGCGCTGGCCGGCTTGTTCCTGGCCTTCGGCGGCTATAATCCCTTCTACTACATCCTCTACCGCCTGGTGCCCGGCTTCAACCTTTTCCGGGCGCCGGCGCGCTGGCTGGTGCTGTACGCGCTGGGCGCGGCACTGCTGGCCGGCGCCGGCCTAGATGCCTGGTTGGCCGGCGCGCGCCCCCAGGCGGTATGGACGGCGCTCCAGCGGCGGCGCGGCGTCATCGCTGTCGGGGCGGCTCTGCTTCTCCTGACGATGGGCGCCGGCCTGGCGACGGGCTGGCTGGAGCGCCCTGCCGCGCGCACGGCGGCCGGCTGGGGCATCACCGTCATTCTGCTGGCGGCCGTGATCATCCTGGGCCGTCGGGCTTCCGGCTTCTGGCGCGGCATCGGGCTGGCCGGCCTGCTGGTGGTCGAACTGTATGCCGCCGGCCGTTCCCTGCCTTTGGCGACGCCCACCGCGTGGGACGCTTTCTCCTCCCTGCGCACAGCGCCGGCGCACCTGCTGGCCGCCGGCCTGCACCTCCGGCCGGACGGCCGGCCGGCGGATGAGCGCGATATGCCGGCGGGGGAAAGCGCGCTGGGGGATGGGACCGCCCATTGGGGGCGCGGCGCGCCGACCTTCCGCTTCCTGAGCATGTCGGGCATCCAGTACGACCCGGGCGATCTGGCCGATATCTACGCCAACTGGTGCGGCCGGCTCCCCGAAAAGGCCGTCTATGACCTGGTGGTGGCGGCCAAGCAGAAGGAGGTCATCGCGCCGAACCTGCCCCTGCTGTACCGCATTGCGGCCGTGGATGGCTATGATGGCGGCGTGCTCCCGCTCAAGCGCTATGTGACCATGCAGTCGCTGTTCCTGCCGCCGGAGGATATCCTGCCGGACGGCCGGCTGCGCGAACAGCTCAAGCAGGTGCCGCCGGCCCGCCTGCTGGCCCTGCTGAACGTCGAATACGTCATCACCGATAAGGTCTGGGATGTCTGGATAGACGACGTCTTTTATGACCTGCAGTTTGGGGCAACGCTGGGCGCCGGCGGGCAAGCGGAGGTCGCGATAGAGAATCCCTACAGCTTCACCGCTACCGAAATTGGCCTCATCTCGTACCTGGAGGGGTGTGGGGATAGCCCGGACGACACCGTGGTGGCGGAACTACGCTGGCAGGATGCGGCCGGCGTCTGGCATGCCCTGCCGGTGCGCGCCGGCCGGGAGACCGCCGAGGGCCGCTACGTCGCTGGCACAGCGCATGCCCAGGCCCGGGTGGGCCGAGAGTGGGGGGACGGCGGGGCGGATTATGCGGCGCGCCTGCCGCTGGGCGGCGCGTTCCGGCCGGCGGAACTGCGGGTGCGCTGGAGCGGGCCGGCCGGGTGCCGGCTGGTGGTGCGCGGCCTCTCCTTGATTGACGGCCGGACCGGCGCCCACCGGAGCCTGGTGGTCTCCGATAGGGGGCGGTTCCGACTGGTGCATTCCGGCGACGTCAAGATATACCGCAACCTGGATAACCTGCCGCGCGCCTATCTGGTGGGGCGGGCGCGGGCCGTCTCGGGCGACGAGGAGGCGCTGGAGGTCATGCGGCGGGAGGCTTTTGACCCCGGTTCGCTGGTGCTGGTCCATGACGCGCCGGCGGAGGACTTCGGCTGGGCCGGAGGCGTGCCGGCGGAGATCCAGCGCTACGCGCCCGAAGAGGTGGTACTGCGCACCCGTTCGGAACGGCCGGCCTACCTGGTGCTGAGCGATGCCTTTTACCCGGGCTGGCGGGCCTATGTGGATGGGCAAGAGGTGGCTGTGTATCGGGCGAACGTGATGTTCCGCGCCGTGCGCCTGCCGGCCGGCGAGCATACGGTGGTCTTTCGCTACGCGCCGGCCAGCCTGCGCGCCGGCGCCGCGGTGAGCCTGGGGACACTGCTGGCCGGCGCCGCCGCTGGGATCGGATGGCGGCTGTGGCGGCGCCGTCGGAGTTGAACGATGATATCCCTATCCCAGAACAGTATACGGTCTGGGAGCCAATCAGGAGGCATACGATGAACGTGATGGATTCGGTGGATTTACGCTCGGATACCGTGACCTGGCCCACGCCGGCCATGCGCGCCGCCATGGCCGCCGCGGAAGTGGGGGATGATGTCTGGGGGGATGACCCCACGGTCCAGCGCCTGGAGAGGATGGCCGCCGAACGCGCCGGCAAGGAGGCCGCCCTCTTCGTCCCCACCGGTACCATGGGCAACCTCATTGCCGCCCTGGTGCACTGCGGCCGCGGCGACGAGATCATCCTGGGGGACAAGTGCCATACCTTCGTCTGGGAGGCCGGCGGGGCATCTACCCTGGGGAGCATCGCTATGCACCCGGTCCCCAACCTGCCGGACGGCACCCTGCCGCTGACCGCCATCGAGGCGGCCATCCGGCCGGACAATCCCCATTTCCCCCGTACCCGGGCCATCTTCCTCGAAAACACGCATAACGCCTGTGGCGGGGTCGTCGTTCCTCCCGCCTATTTCGTCCAGGTCAGGGAGATCGCGGACCGGCACGGTCTGGCGGTACATCTGGACGGCGCCCGCATCTTTAATGCGGCTGTCGCCCTGGGTTGTCCCATCACGGAATTCACCCAGCACGTTGACAGCGTGATGTTCTGCCTGAGCAAGGGGCTGTGCGCGCCGGTGGGGAGCATGCTTTGCGGCACGGAAGAGTTCATCTACCATGCCCGGCGCTGGCGCAAGGCCCTGGGAGGTGGGATGCGCCAGGTGGGAGTGATTGCCGCCGCCGGCATTGTCGCCCTGGAGGAGATGGTGGACCGGCTGGCCGAAGACCACCGCCATGCGCGCATCTTGGCGGAAACCCTCGCCGGCCTGCCAGGGGTGATCATTGACCTCGACACCGTGCAGACCAACATCATCTACTTTCGGCTGAGCGAATCCGTGCCGCTGGAACCCCAGGAACTGGTGGCGCGCCTGGAATCCGAATATCGGGTCCGGATTGGTTGGATGAAGGAGCGGGAGTTCCGCCTGGTCACTCACTACTGGATCACCCCAGAAAAGGTCGAGCAGGCGGTGCGGGCATTGCGGGCCGTCCTGGGGCAGGTGTAGCTCCCGGATCCGTTTCGCTGACATCCTGGGGTCCGCCGGCGGTCCCGCGCGGTTCGGCTTCAACCGCTTGTCATCTTCGCCGGCAAAGCGTATAATCCCGCTAGAGAGGGCGTTGGAAAAGGTATGGATCGCGGATGGGGCGATGTGTCCGCCATGCTCTTTCCACACCTTTAGATTCTATTGTCAGATGGACATGTAGATGAGTCAGCGTACAGGAGCGATGAGCGGAATTGCGCCGGCCGACCTGATCGCCGTCGTGCCGCGCCTGTCCTGGCGTCGCATCGTCGTCATCGGCGACCTCTTCCTGGATGAATACATCGAGGGGCAGGCCACCCGCCTTTCCCGCGAGGCCCCCATCCCGGTGCTGGAGTTCGAGCGCAGGTTTTACCGGCCCGGCGGCGGCGCCAATCCGGCCAGCAACATTATCGCCCTGCAGGGCATCGCGGTGCAGGTGGGCGTGGTGGGCGATGACGAGGCCGGCCGTCAGCTCCTGCAGGAACTGCGAGAGGCCGGCATTGAGCCCGCCGGCGTCGTGGTGGACCCCTCGCGCCCCACCACCACCAAAACCCGCATCATCTCGCGCGGCAGTCTGCGCTTTCCCCAGCAGTTGGCGCGCATTGACCGGGTGGACCGCCGGCCGCTGGACCCCGCTGTGCAGGAAGCCCTGATCTCTCATCTTCGCGAGCTGGCCCCCCGCGCCGAGGCCCTGCTGGTCTCCGACTACCGCACCAGCGTCATGTCCGACGGCATGGCCCAGACGGTGCTGGAAATCGCCCGCGCCCATGACCTTCTGACCACGGTGGACTCCCAGGGCAATTTATCGCGCTACAAGGGGTTCGACCTGGTGAAATGCAATCAGGCGGAGGCGGAGGCGACCCTGGGGCGGGAGCTGGTGACCCATTCGCAGATCGAGGCCGCTTGCCGGGACCTGCTCGACGGCCTGCAGACGCAGGCGGTGGTCATCACGCGCGGGCCGCAGGGGATGGCCGGCCTGAGCCGGAACGAGGGCTTCGTCATCCTGCCAGCGGTCAACCGCAGTGAAGTCTATGATGTCACAGGGGCCGGCGACACGGTCATCGCTGTGCTGACCATGGCACTGGCCGCCAAGCTTCCGTTTGCTTATGCCCTGCGCCTGGCCAATTACGCCGCCGGCCTGGTGGTGCGCAAGCTGGGCAACGCCACCACCACCCAGCGGGAGTTGTGCTGGGCTATCGAGCACTGGTGAAACTGCCGGCCGGCGCCATCCTCAGCCGGCCGTTCTCCCAGATCAATGGATACACCTCGCCGATCGGCCCGACCAGCCGCTCCGCGGTTTGGCGGAAGCGCTGTACATCCCCGGTGCAGAAGAAGCGCGTGCTCCCAGCGGACAGCGGATCGGCGCGCAGGCCGTGCATATCCAGCACCCGGCCCACCTGGCGCGCCACCGCCGGCGCCGGGTCAATGATATCCACGTCCGGGCCAACCACCTGGCGCAGGGTCGGCATCAGAAAGGGATAATGGGTGCACCCCAGCACCAGTTCATCAATACCGGCCTTCAGCATGGGGGAAAGGTACTCGCGCAGGAGGGCGATCGTGCCGGCATCCTCCAGCCGGCCTTCCTCCACCGCTTCCACCAGGCCCGGGCAGGCCTGCGTCCAGACCTCGACCCCATTGGCGAAGCGTTCCACCAGCCGGGCGAAGACCGTGGCCTGGATGGTGGCCTGGGTGGCGATCACCCCCACGCGCCGCCGGCGCGTGCGTTCGGTGGCCGGCTTGACCGCCGGCTCCATCCCCACGATCGGCACCGGGTACCTGGCCCGCAGGCTCTGCAGGCTGGCCGCCGAAGCGGTGTTGCAGGCCACCACCACCAGCTTGGCTTCCAGCTCTTCCACGAAAAAGCGCACGATCTCATGGGCGTAGCTCTCGATCTCGGCGTGGGAGCGCCGGCCGTACGGGATATGGGCCGTGTCCCCCAGGTAGATCAGCCCTTCCTGCGGCAGTAGCTCCCGCACGGCGCGCCAGACGGATAACCCTCCCACGCCCGAATCGAACAGGGCGATGGGCCGGTCGTCGCTCATCGGGCCGCCTCCGCGACGAAGGCTTCGAACAGCCGGCGCATGGCCGGCACGGCATCCAGCAGGTTCTCCGGGTGCCACTGCACGCTCACCACGAACCGCCGGCCGGGCAGTTCCATGCCCTCTACCACTCCATCCGGTGCCCAGGCTGTGGCGACCAATCCCTGGCCCAGCTCCTTCACCGCCTGATGATGCCGCGAGTTGACCCATAGGGATGCCTGCCCCAGGATGGCGAAGAGCCGGCTGTCCGTTGCCAGCCGTACCTCATGCGCCAGCTCATCCAGGGCGTGGGACGGGTAAAAGCGGGGATGGTCGCAGGCTACCAATAGCTCAGAAGGGATGTCCTGGACCAGCGTCCCTCCCAGCGCGACATTCAGGAGCTGATGCCCCCGGCAGATGGCCAGCACCGGGCGGTCCTGGGTCACCATCCAGCGGGTCAGCATGATTTCCGTCTCGTCGCGCAAGGGGTCGGTGTGCCGCATGGTGGGATGGCGCTCGGCCCCGTAGAACTGGGGGTCCACGTCCTCGCCGCCGGCCAACAGGAGGCCGTCCACTCGCTCCGCCAGCGCCTGCAGGGCATCTGCCGGCATGCCCACAGGGATCAACAGCGGTGCCGCGCCGGCGCGCTCTAATGCCTCGATGTAGGTCCGCTGGACGCCCATCACCGGCGGGCGGTCCGCGTCCAGCTCAATGCGGGCACATGGGATGCCGATCGCAGGATGGGTCATAGTTCTGGATATCCTCCTGATGCAGTGGGAATGCGGAAATGCGGGCGGAGCGTGCACTGCCCCTACGATGGGGTTTTGGATTCCTCTGGCTCCTCGCCGGCGGAGATCGGGTAGCGCACCAGGGTGATGGGCTTGTCGCGGGTGATGCGGAAGCCGTCGAAATCGCGCGCCACGCGTACCGCGGGGAAGACCTGGCGCGCCTCTTCCAGCACCTGCTGGACGGTGTAGCGGCGCGAGATGTGCGTCAGGATGAGTTCCCGCACGCCGGCGGCCACTGCCAGTTCGGCGGCCTGCCGCGCCGTGATGTGGCCGAAGCGGCGGGCCATCTCGCGCTCTTCCTCCAGGTAGGTCGCCTCGATGACCAAGGCGTCGGCGCCGCGCGCCGGCTCCACCAGGCTTTCGACCTCGCCGGCATCCCCGACGAAGACCAGCTTGGCGCCCGGCTCCTCGGGTCCCAGCACCTCATCCGGCGTGACGATGCGGCCGTCGGCGAGGGTGATGGGTTCGCCCTGCACCAGCCGGCGGCGTTCGGGGCCGGCCGGCACGCCCAACGCCTCCGCCTTGTCGTTCAGGAAGCGGCGCTTGGGCCGCTCCTGAAAGGTATAGCCCAGGCTTCCGCTCTCGCGGTGCATTACCGGGAAGGCGATGATCTCGAAGTGCTCATCAGCCATGACGACGCCGGGGCGGATCTCGACATAGACGATTTCGATGGGGGGAGTGCCGGCGCCGAAAACCACCTGCATCAGCGCCCGCACCCGCTCCAGCGCCCAGGCGCCTCCGTAAATCTCCAGCCGCGGGATCATCTCCCAGCGCGCGAAGGTCGAGGCCAGTCCGCCCAGCCCCAGGATGTGGTCCAGGTGCCCGTGGGTCAGCAGGATCTTGTCCAGCCGTTTGAAGCCGAGGCCGCTCTGAAGGAGCTGACGCTGGGTGCCCTCACCGCAGTCGATCATGAAGCGGTATTCTTTATACAGCACCACAGCGGAGGAAAGCCCTCTGCGGACGGAGGGGGCGGATGCCGATGTGCCGAGGAAGACTAGTTCGAACATGCTGTGACCTTTGTTGGTGTTCTGAGATTCGCTGGGGGCATTATACCACAGCCGGGGAGCAGGGGGCGAATTTCCCGGCCTCCCTTGGACGGGGCGGGTCAGAAGGATTGGAAGAGCGAGGTCAGGAAGGTGATGGAGCCGGCGCCGGCGTAGGCCACCGCCAGCATCTTGAGGGTCTTGCCGGCCCAGCAGGGGAGCAGGAACTCCCACAGGGGCATTTTCAGGGTGCCGGCGGCGATGCCGGCCAGGTCGAAAATGGGGTTGGGGATGAATGCCAGCACGAAGATCGCGAAGGGGCCGTAGCGCATCATGTAGGCGCGCACGCGCTCGTAGCGCGCTCGGTCCTCGACGATGGCACTGCCGGCATAGCCGGCCATGTAGCCGACGATCTCGCCCAGGGTACTGCCCAGGCCGGCGGCCAGCCCCACCTGCCAGGCCGGCATGGTGCTACCGAAGGCGAAGACGAAGGCGATGGTCGGCGCCGGCATGACCAGCGTGGCGTTGCCCAGCACATTGATGATGAAGATGCCCAGCAGGCCGTAGCGAGAGAACTGCCCCAGCGTATCCCGGTACATGATGATGACCAGGGTGATGGCGATGGCGAAGAGGAACATCAACAGGCGCGGCAGGGCCTGCCGCCAGTGGATGCCGGCCCACCGCTCCCGCAGGGTGAAGCGGCGTTTATGTTCTTGAGCTCCGTTCTGGAGCGCGGACGGGCTTGCGCAGTCATTCATAGAAGGATACGCGTCCTGTATATGTCGGTATGGCCCCACCCCCGGCCGGCTAATGGGTGCAGGGTGTGGCGAACGGTGTTCCGTCGTGGTACATATTGGCCCAGGCATACACCGGCCAGTACACTATGTCGAACACCAGACCGATCGGCCACCAGAACACTTCCGGCTCAACGAACTCGCCGGCGGCCTCTCGTGTCTGCCGGCAGGCATCCAACGCGCTTTTCCAGGCAAAATGAAACCCTGCTCCCAGCGCGAGATACAGCGCGGCAACGAGGGCCAGGATGCATACTGCCCGGGAGAGAGTAAGCTGTGCCATCCCTGCCGCTCCCTCGAAATCCCCCGTCAATATTTGTAACCCCCGCCGGCCGCCAACGGTGCGCCGGCTCATTTCTCGCGGATGGTCACCCGCCGCATCACATCCCCGGGCGTGATGCGCAGGACCGTATCCATGCCCTCGACCACCTGCCCGAAGATGGTGTATTGGCCGTCCAGATGGGGCTGGGGCGCCAGGCAGATGTAGAACTGACTTCCGCTGGAGCGCCGTTCAGGGTTGACCTCGTCGGGCCGGCGGGCCATGGCCACTGTGCCGGTGATGTGGGAGAGCGAGCTGATCTCCGCTTCGATGGTGTAGCCCGGGCCGCCCGTGCCGTCCCCTTTGGGGTCGCCGCCCTGGATGACGAAGCCCGGCACCACCCGGTGGAAGGTCAGCCCATCATAAAAGCCCTGGCGGGCCAGCTTGACGAAGTTTTCCACCGTTTTGGGGGCGATATCGCCGTACAGCTCGATGACGATACTGCCCTTGTCCGTCTCGATAGTGGCGAGATAGCGGGCCGGCGCCGGCCGGGACCAGGGATGCCAGACCACCAGCAGGCCGGCGGCAATGAGCGCCAGCGCCAGGACGGCGGCCAGCCACCACCAGCGGCGGTTATCGTTGCGGTTCGCGCTCATGGAGGGCCTCCTTTCGGGCCGGCGCGCGCCATTCCAGCTCGTGCAGGAAATACAGCGCGATGCCGGCGACGGCCGCGCCGATCATGTAGGATTCCAGCCGATCCGCGTTGACGATGAACATGGCCAGCGCGCCCAGGAGCCCGCCGGCCAGGTACAGCGTCAGCACTGCCTCACGCTGGGTCATGCCGCGCGCCACCAGCCGGTGCGACA
>JACIWP010000062.1 GCA_014360855.1 Anaerolineae bacterium | reverse complement strand
GTCCTTTTCCTCGATGCCGATGCCCTTATCCCGTACGGTGATGGCAATCTCGTCATCGGATGGAGGGGTCAGGATAATATCGACTTTCCCCTCTTCCGGGGTGAACTTGACCGCGTTAGAAATGATATTGGCCAACGCCAGACGAATCTTATCCGCATCCCACACCGCCTCGACCGGGGTTCCCGGGAGATGGACGGTAAAGGTCTGGCGCTTGCTCTCGGCCAGGCGCTGGAATTCGCCGGCGACATCGCGGACCAGTTCGGCCACATCGCAGGTGTTTGGCTCCAGCTCCACCTGGCCGGCCTCAATGTGGCGCAGGTTGATCATGTCATCAATCAGGTCGCGCAGGCGCAGGGCACTGCGCACGACCACATCCAGTTGATCGCGCAGTTCTCCAGTGGCCTCGCTCTGCAGGAAGGTCACGTAGCCGAGGATGACAGACAGCGGGGTGCGCAGTTCATGCGAGGCGATGGCGATGAACTCGCTCTTCAACTGGTCGAGCTGGTTCAGCTCGCGATAGGCGTTCTGCAGTTCGGTAATGAGCCGGCTGTTCTCCAGGGCGATGGCCGCCTGGGCCGCCATGGTGGTGAGGATATAGGCATCTTCCTCATCAAAGGGCACGTCGCCGATCTTATTCACCACCTCCAGCACCCCGATGACCCGGTCCTTCACCATCAGCGGGACACCCAGGATGGAACGGGTCTTGAAATTAATGGCCGCGTCCACCTGTCCGCCGAAACGGGGGTCCTGGCTGACATCGGGGATCATCAGGGGCATGCCGGTGCGGACGATATAGCCGGCCACACTGCCGTCCAGCGGGACAGAAATAGGCGGGAGCGCGTCCTTCTTCTGGCCCGTCGCGGCACGGAAGCGTAATTCGCCCGTTTCTTTATCTAAGAGTAAAATGGAGGCACCTTCCGTGTGCGTAATTTCCTGGGCGTTCTGAATAATGAGCTCTAACAGGGATTCAAGTTCGAGAGTAGAGTTAAGCGTCAGGCTGATCTCCACCACTCGCTGGAGTCGGGCAAGACGCATCTGTAACGAGTTCGAGGTTGTCTCCAACTCAGCTATCTCCTCTTGTCATGGGGCGGACTGTCAGGCCATCCTGACAGGACAAGTTCGGCATCTGCATGGGATTATAGCATGAGTCCAGCTCTCTTGCAAGAGGGAATATAGTACCGCCGGCCTGGCCGGCAGGAGGAACAGCAGTGGAAATTGGCACTGTGCGGCAAATTGATATCAACCAGGAGATGCAGGACTCCTACCTCGATTACGCCATGAGCGTCATCGTGTCGCGAGCCCTGCCGGACGTGCGCGACGGCCTCAAGCCCGTGCACCGCCGCATCCTCTATGCCATGTACGACATGAAGCTCACCCCCGACAAGCCCTACCGCAAGAGCGCCCGCATCGTCGGCGAAGTGCTGGGCAAGTATCACCCACACGGTGACGCCGCGGTCTATGAGAGCATGGTGCGCATGGCGCAGGATTTCTCCATGCGCTACCCGCTGGTGGATGGACAGGGCAATTTCGGCTCCATTGACGGGGACGAGCCGGCGGCCATGCGCTACACCGAAGCGCGCCTGCACCCCATCGCCATGGAGATGCTGGCGGACATCGAGAAGCAAACCGTGCCCTTCATGCCCAACTTCGACGGCACGCTGGAGGAGCCGGCGGTCCTGCCCAGCGCCATCCCCAACTTCCTGGTCAACGGCGCCTCCGGCATCGCCGTCGGCATGACCACCAACGTCCCACCCCACAACCTGGGCGAGGTGTGCGATGCCCTGGCCTTCATGATTGATCATTATGACAAGATTGACGATATCACGGTCGAAGAGCTGATGCAGTTCATCAAGGGGCCGGATTTCCCGACCGGCGGCATTGTCTACCGCTACGGCGAGGAGGAAGGGAGCCGGATTGACGTCCTCAAAGCCGCCTATGCGGTGGGACGCGGCAAATTCACCGTGCAGGCGCGGGTGCATGTCGAGCCCATGTCCCGCAACCGCAGCCGGCTGGTCGTCACCGAACTCCCCTACCAGGTCAACAAGACGCGCCTGGTGGAGCGCATCGCCGAGTTGGTACGAGAGGGCCGCATCGAGGGCATCGCCGACCTGCGCGACGAATCGGACCGCCAGGGCATGCGCCTGGTCATTGAGCTGACGCGCGCGGTGGACCCCAAAGAAGTGCTGGCTCAGCTTTACAAGCTGACCCCACTGCAGAGCACCTTTGGTGTGCACATCCTGGCGCTGGTGGACGGCGAGCCACGCACCCTCTCGCTGAAACGAGCGCTCTGGTATTACCTGGAACATCGGCGCGAGGTGGTGCGCCGGCGCACCGAGTTCGACCTGGAACGCGCCCGCCGGCAGGCCCATATCCTGGAGGGCCTGCTCATCGCCCTGGATCACCTGGACGAGGTCATCCAGACCATCCGGAGTTCCCGCACGGCAGACACCGCCCGCAGAAACCTCATCCGCAAATTCAAGCTGACGGAAATCCAGGCCCAGGCCATCCTCGATATGGCCCTCCGCCGGCTGGCGGCCCTGGAGCAGAAAAAGATACGCGAAGAGTACCAGCAGACCCTGGCGACCATCGCCTACCTAGAGGGGCTCCTGCGCGACCCGCGCAAAATGCTCGGCGTCATCAAGGCGGAGCTGATGGCCATCAAGGAGAAATTCGGCGATGAGCGGCGCACCCAACTGGTGGAGTGCACCACGGAGCTGGTGACGGCCCGCGAGCTGGTGCAGGAAGAAGATGTGCTGGTGATAGCCGCCGGCGGCAAAATCTGGCGCACAGCCTGGCAGGGTCGAACGCCCGGCCAGCTCTCGGAAGGCGCGAAGGCCGGCCTGTGCAGTGCCGTGATCGCCCCTTCCACCGGCGAAGTGCTGTTCATCACCGCCGAGGGCCGCGCCGCCCTCATCCCCACCCACCGCATCCCGGAATCCTTCAGCTCCGCCGTCTCCTTGGCGGAATTGCTCAACACGCATGAGGAAGTACAGCCCGTCGCAATGGTCCCCCTGCCGGCCTTCTCCGAGGAGGGGCCTCCCGCCGGCTATATTTTCCTCGCCTCTGCCCTCGGCCGCGTCAAACGGGTCACCGTCGAGGATGTCCTGGGCGCCGCCGGCAGGGGATTGGTCACCATCATGGGCCTCGCCAGCGACGACAGCCTGATCGCGGCCGCCTGGACCCGCGGCACGGAGCCCGTGTGTCTGTGCACCAGCCAGGGGCTGGTCATCTGCTTCGAGCAGGAAGAGGTGCGCCCCATGGGACTGCCGGCCGCCGGAGTGGCCGGCATCAAGCTGGGGGAAGAGGCGCGCGTGGTGGGCATGGGCATCTCCCGGCCCGAAGGCCAGGTGCTCCTCGTGACCGCGCGCGGCTATGCCAAACGGACGCCCATCAGCGAGTACCCAGTGCAGAAGCGTTACGGCGCCGGCCTGCTCTCCATGCGCCCCAACACCCGCACGGGCCCCGTCATCGCGGCCGGCATCATCAGTCCCAGGGATGAGGTGATTCTGGTGACCCAGAAAGGCCGTGCTGTCTGCCGGCCGGCGGCGGATATACCGCAGGTGGCGCGCGCCGCGCAGGGGAAGGTGATTGGCGAGGTAGATGCAAAAGACCCGCTGGCCGGCGTGGTCATCCTTCCGCCGGCGCCTTCCACCGGCGCAGAGCAGGTTCCAGCAAAGGCCGCGCCGGCTCGCCGCACACGCAAGCCCCCTGCTCCGCCGGCGCCAGCGGAAGAGCCAGCCGCGCCGGCGCCGGCCAGACGCCGCAAGAAAGAGGAGCCTGTGCCCGCGGCGGAACCCGCCGCGCCGGCCGCCAAGCCGCGCACTCGTAAAAAGACATCAGCAGAAGAAGCGGCCCCGGCGGCCACGACGAAGCCGCCGCGCACGCGCGCCCGCAAGAAGAGCGAGCCGGCGGAAGAAGCCGCGCCCGCGCCGGCCGCCGCGAAAAAGAAGGCCTCTACCCCCGCCGAACAAACCGCCCCTGCCGCGCCGGCCCGGAAATCCCGCAAACAGCCGGCCGAAGCCGCGCAGTTGAACCTGGAGATAGAGGCGCCTCCCGAACCCACCCTGACCAAGGAGGAACAGCCGCCGGCAGAACCCCCATCCCGGCGCGGCCGATCCGCTGGTAAAGCGGAGCAACCCAAAGCGGAGGAGACCCCGCCTCCTGCCGCACCGAAGCCGGCCGGCAAAGGCAAAACGCCGGCGCGCTCCCGCATCGTCACCAGCGTGCCCGGCAAACCTCCCAAACGAGGTGGCAAATGACGCGCCCTCCGGCTGCTCGCCCCAAGCTGATCCTCGGCTCCGACCAGATACTGTACTGTGCGGAATGCGGCACGGCGTTCCTGTTCACTGCCTGGGAACAGCGGCACTGGGCGGAGGAGCACGGTGAGGCCGGCCAGCCGCTCCTTTGCCCGGGATGCCGGGCATTGGCGCGCATCCTGGCGCCGCAAGAGACGCTCTCGCCCTGGGAAGAGGGTCGGGTCAAGTGGTACGACGCCAATAAGGGCTTCGGGGTGCTGGTGGCGGAGGCCGGCGACGAGGTGTTCGTGCACAGCTCGCGCCTCCCGAAAAGCGTGCGCCGCCTGCGCGCCGGCCAACCCGTCCGCTTCCAGCGGGAGGAAGGGCCGCAGGGACCGCGCGCGGCGCGCCTGCGCCTGGTGCGAGAACGGCGGCGCCTCCAAGACCATCAACACGCAGAACCAACGACATTCTCATCGGACGCGACGGAGGAAGCATGAAACTGGACGTGATTTACTGCGGGGACGCCCGCCACATGGACGAGGTCGAGGACGCCAGCGTCCACCTCATCGTCACCTCCCCGCCGTACAACGTGGACAAGGACTACACGCACTATGATGACCGCCGTTCCCTGGACGAATACCTGGAGATGCTCGAGCAGGTATGGCGGGAGTGCTATCGGGTGCTGGTACCCGGTGGGCGGATTGCCATCAATGTCGCCAACACCAACCGCCGGCCCTACCTCCCCCTCAACAGCTTCATCACCCAGCAGATGCTCCGCCTGGGCTTCCTCATGCGCGGAGAGATCATCTGGGACAAGGGCGCCAGCGTCGGGGTCAGCACCGCCTGGGGCTCCTTCGGCCGCGCCAGCAACCCCGTCCTGCGCGATGTCCACGAATATATCATGGTATTTTGCAAGGAGCAGTTCCATCTGACCTCTTCGGGGAACTACAGCGGCATCACCAACCAGGACTTTGTCGAATGGACCAAGAGCATCTGGCGCTTTCCGACCGAGAACGCCGCCCGGCTGGGCCACCCCGCCCCATTCCCCGAGGAACTGCCCCGCCGGCTCATCCTCCTCTACACCAACGTCGGGGACGTGGTGCTGGACCCCTTCATGGGAAGCGGCACCACGGCGGTGGCGGCCAAGAAGCTCCGCCGGCATTATATCGGCTACGAGCTGTCGCCGGAGTACTGCCGGCTGGCCGAAGAGCGTCTCTTGGCGACGCCCGAACCGCTGATCCCCTTTGACGAGGAAGAGCCGGCGGAGCGGGAAGATGCCGCCGACCAGAAAGGTTTCTATCAGCTCTCGGCATGGGAATAAACCGCCCATGACACGTCGGTCCTCGATTCACCGGAAATCATCAGGCAGGAGGATGGGAGAACCGTGAAAGTACCGCATGCCGCTACCATCATCGGATGTGTGATCGCCGTCCTGTTGGGAGCCTGCCGTGGGACAGCCGTTCCCGCCACACCGTCCCTGCCATCCCGCACCCCCTCCCCCGCCGGCGCGCCCACTTCCGCGCCGCGCGGAGAAGTCGTCCTGCCGGAGGTGGACCCCGCCCAGTACTCCGGCACGATCATCGCCGCCGGCAGTTCCACCGTCTATCCCCTGGCGGAGCGCATGGCGGAACTGTTTCTCGATGCGGGGTTCGCCGGCACCATCACCATCGATTCCATCGGCACTGGGGCCGGCTTCGAACGCTTCTGCATCAAGGGGGAGACCGACATTTCCAACGCCAGCCGACCCATCAAGGAATCGGAGCGGCAGTCCTGCCGCGCCATCGGGCGCGATCCCATCGAGTTCCAGGTGGGCATCGACGCGCTGGCCGTGGTGGTCAGTCGCGAAAACACCTTCGTGGATTCCCTCACGTTGGATCAACTGCGGAGCGCCTTCACTACCGCCGAGACATGGGCCGACATCAACCCTTCCTGGCCGGCGAAACCCATCAAACGCTTTATCCCCGGCACGGACAGCGGCACCTTTGATTTCTTCGTCGAGGTCGTGCTCGACAATGACAAAGCCCCCCTTCTCCTCGCAGAGCGTCTGCAGATGAGTGAGGATGATAATGTGCTGGCCCAGGGAGTGATGGGCGGCCCTTACTCCATCGGGTTCTTTGGCTTCGCCTTTTACCAGGAGAACATGCAGAAACTGCGCGCTGTGGCCATAGAGGGAGTGACGCCTGACGCCGAGACCGCGGAAAGCGGGGCATATCCCCTGTCCCGCCCCTTGTTCCTGTATTCCGACGCCTCCATCATGCGGGCCAAGCCCCAGGTCGCCGCCTTCCTGAACTTCTTCCTCACCTATGTGGATGAGGAAATCCTGGATGTGGGCTATTTCCCCGTCAGCGCCGCCACGCTGGACGCCGGCAGGAAAAAGTGGCTGGAAGCCATGGGGCAATAAGCGCAGATACTGACCGTGGTGAAACACGCCGGGCGAGGGACGTCAGATGGCAATCGCAACTATTGCGATCATTGAAGATGAGCAGTCACTGGTCGAGGCCCTGGAGTATAACCTCCGGCGAGCCGGCTACCGCACCATTGCGGCAAGGGACGGATACGCCGGCCTCGAAATGGTGCGCCGCGAACGCCCCGATCTGCTCATCCTGGACCTGATGCTTCCGGGTATTGACGGGCTGGAAATCTGCCGCCAACTGCGCAAGGACATGCATCTGCCCATCCTGATATTGACCGCTCGCGACGAGGAGGTGGACAAGATCCTCGGCCTGGAGCTGGGGGCGGACGACTATCTCACCAAACCCTTCAGCATGCGCGAACTGATCGCCCGGGTGCATGCATTGTTGCGGCGCGCCGGCCTTTCCCTTCCCGCATCGGCCGCCGGCGGCGTCGGGCCGGCCCAAATCCTCCAATCCGGTGACCTCACCATCGACCTGACGCGCCAGGAGGTCCGACGCGGCGATACGCCCCTTCCGTTGAAACCCAAGGAATACGACCTCCTGCTTTACTTCTTCCGCCATAAGGGCCAAGCCCTTTCCCGGGAACAGATCCTCGAGCAGGTGTGGGGATGGGATTATGCCGGAGGAAGCCGCACAGTGGATGTGCATGTTCGCTGGCTCCGGCGGAAAATTGAGCCGGACCCGAGCCATCCCACCCGCATCGTCACACTGCGGGGAACCGGCTACCGCTTTGAGGGGTGAACGATCCCATGCGCTGGCATGAGCTGAGACGGCGCCTCTGGCCGGCGGTGCTGGCCCTTTGGCTGGTAAGTCATCTGGGCGTTGGCCTGTTCCTGCTGCGCGCTCATCAAACAGTCCAATCCGCGTCTTTGGAGCGGCAGTTGATCCTGACCGCCCGCGCCATCGCGCTTACAGCCTTTGCCGCGCCCGATACTGCCGCAATGTACCTCAGCGGCGCCGCGACATCCCGCGCCTATGTCATCATCCTGGACCAGCGTGGCTCCGTACTGCAAGAACATCCTTCCAGCAACATCCGGCTCGGAACGAGCGCCGCATGGCCGGATATCCGGCTCGCCCTGGCACAAGGCGACATTGTGCTGAAGCGGGATTACAGTCCCATCGCCGGCGGCTCACTGCTCTTCTGCTCGGTGCCGGCCTTGAACGCTTCTGGTGAGATCATCGGCGTCGTGACCGTGGCACTGCCGGACGTTGAGCGGGCGTTGAACGCGGAAAGGAGCCGGCTCGTTCTGACATGGATTGGCCTGCTCGCCGGCGGTCTCCTGCTCGCCGTCGTTGCGCTCCACGCCTATTCCGCTTGGCTGGAGCGACAGCTCAACCTCCTCCTGGCCGCTATACAGGGACGGACAGAGGCCAGTGGACCGATACCGAAGGCGCTGGTCCCGCTGTGGAACGCCTGGACACAGGCCACCCGACAATTCCAGCAAACGCAGAGCGGGTTGGAGACCGAGATCGCCCAGCTCCAATCCGCGCTGGACAACATGACCGACGGCGTGATGATCGTGAACCGGCAGGGCCGTATCCTGCTCATGAACCCCGCCTGCCGGCGTCTGCTGGATATCCCGACGTCGGAACCCAGCGGCTCGTTCGCGCAGATTGTCCGAGATTTCCGCATTGTGGAGCTGTGGCAGCGCCTGTTCCAGCCATCGGCAGAACGCGGTGCGCCTCCGGCCTCCATTGAAATCCTGCGCGACCATCTCATCCTGCTGGTCAGCGGCACACGGATCCCCTTCGCCGGCGAAGACCGGGCGCTGGTCTTGATCCAGGATGTCAGCGAGGCCCGCCGCATTGAGGCTATGCGGCGCGATTTCGTCAGCAATATTTCCCACGAACTGCGCACCCCCCTGGCCTCCATCAAGGCGCTGGTGGAAACCCTGCGCGAAGGCGCGCTGGAAGACCCGCCGGCCGCCCGACACTTCCTGGAGCGCATCGAGATCGAGGTAGATACCCTCACCCAGATGGTGCAGGAACTGCTCGAGCTGGCGCGCCTGGAATCCGGCAGGGTAATCCTTAACTTGCAGACGGTGAACCTGGCTGAGGTCCTTGTGCCGGCCGTTGATCGCCTGTCCCCCCAGGCTGTACGTGCTGGTCTCCGCATCCTCATCGACATTCCCCCAGACCTGCCGCGCGTGCAAATCGACCCACACCTGTTTCAGCAGGTCATCGCCAATCTGGTGCACAATGCCATCAAATTCACGCCGGCCGGCGGGGAAATTCGCATCACCGCACGCGCCTCCGCCGATGAAATCACCGTAGCGGTCAGCGACACGGGCGTCGGCATTCCCAAAGAGGATTTGCCCCGCATCTTCGAGCGCTTCTACAAGGCCGATCGCTCGCGCGCCAGCGGCGGCACAGGTTTGGGCCTGGCCATCGCCAAACACGTGGTGCTCAGCCACGGGGGCCGCATCTGGGCAGAAAGCCAGGAGGGGCGCGGCAGTACGTTTTACTTCACCATTCCGCTGGCCGGCCCGGATGCCGGCGCACATCATCCCCTCAATCGTTAACTATTTGCTAACATCCTGTTGAAACGCCATTAACCTCTCCCATGTACAATGGGCCTTGGTGACCGGGAAAGCCCCGGCACCGAATATCGCGAAACACATTTGGGAGGAAAACATGAAGAGGATCGTCCACGTGCTCGCCTTCATTCTGCTCGCCGGAGCGATGGTACTGTCCGCCTGCGCGCCGGCCGCCACGCCTGCCCCGGCCACTGCCACCCCAGCGCCGGCCACCAACACGCCAGTGCCGCCTACTGCCACCTCCGCGCCGACCTCCGCCCCCGCTACCAGTGAGGTCAGCCTTCCCGAAGTCGACCCTGCCCAGTACTCCGGCACCATCATCGCCGCCGGCAGTTCCACGGTCTACCCGCTGGCAGAGCGCATGGCAGAGCGTTTTCAGGATGAAGGGTTCACCGGCACCATCACCATTGACTCCATCGGCAGCGGGGCCGGCTTTGAACGCTTCTGCGTCAAGGGGGAGACCGACATCTCCAACGCCAGCCGCCCGATCAAGGATTCCGAGGTAGCTTCGTGCCGCTCCATCGGTCGGGAACCCCTCGAATTTCGCATCGGCACCGATGCCCTGGCCATCGTGGTCAGCAAGGAGAACACCTTTGTCAAAGGGCTGACCAAGGAGGAACTGGCCCTCGTCTTCACCACCGCGGAAAAGTGGTCGGACGTCAACCCCTCTTGGCCGGCGGAACCCATCAAGCGCTTCATCCCCGGCACCGACAGCGGCACCTTCGACTACTTTGTGGAAGAGGTCCTGAACAAGGACAAAGCGCCTATCCTGAATGCCGCCAATACGCAGATGAGCGAGGACGATAACGTCCTGGTGCAGGGCGTGCTCGGCAGTCCGTACGCCATCGGCTTCTTCGGCTTCGCCTATTACCAGGAGAACAAGGGGAAACTGCGTGCGCTGGCTATCGAAGGGGTCGAGCCGAACGAGGCCACCGCGGAAAGCGGGGAGTATCCCCTGGCACGTCCCCTGTTCCTGTACTCGGATGCCAAGATCATGAAGGAAAAGCCCCAGGTCGCCGCTTTCCTGAACTTCTTCCTCACCCATGTGAACGAGGAGATCCTGGACGTCGGGTACTTCCCGGCCAGCGAGGATGCGCTGAACCAGGCCAAGCAGACCTGGCTGACTGCCATGGGCAAATAGGCCCTCGTCTCGGGCTGTACTGGTTGAGAATTGGGGAGGGGAAAATTGCCCCTCCCCAATTCGTGTGCTAGAATATAATGGGCTAAAATGGGGTTGTGAAGCATCACACAGTTCCTGTCCTCATTGGGGAGTGTTCGCATGAAAATTGGAGCACCGGGAACAGGTCCATCCGCCGGCCAGACAGCCAGCACCGCCCTGCCTCAACTCTATAAGCGCCCCCGCATCCGGGAAGCGATCATCCAGGCCATCCTGTTTCTGTGCGGCGTCCTCTCCATCCTGATCACCCTTGGCATCGTCTACGAGCTGGGCAAGGAGTCCCTCCGCTTCTTCACCCGCGAGCTGTGGGAAAACACCAATAAACCCTTGGCCGTCGCCGTCGATGCCGCGACCACTACCCTGGAGGTGGGGCCGGCCGGCGCCCCCCTGCGGCCCGGCGACACCATCCGCCTCCAGGACGAAATTTTGCGCGTCGAAGCCGTTGATGGCAATCTATTGCGCGTGACCCGCGGTATACAGGGTTCCACGCCGGCGCCGCATGCCGCCGGCACGGAGATCTTCCGCGCCGACCGCGTCTCACTGGTGGAATTTTTCACCGGCACCCAGTGGATTCCCCAGATCGGTAAGTTCGGCATCCTCCCGCTCGTCAATGCCACCCTGATGACCAGCGTCATCGCCATGCTGGTCGCACTGCCCATCGGGCTGGCCATCGCCATCTACCTGAGCGAATACGCCTCCGAGCGCGCCCGCGGTGTCCTCAAGCCCATCATGGAGGTGCTCGCCGGCATTCCCACCGTCGTCTACGGCTATTTCGCCCTCACATTCATGACCCCGCTACTGCGCTCCATCTTCGGGCGCGATGTGGTCGAGGTGTACAACACCGCCTCCGCCGGCATCGTCATCGGCATCCTCGTCCTGCCCCTCGTCAGCTCCATGAGCGAGGATGCCCTGAACGCCGTCCCGCGCTCCCTGCGCGAGGCCGCCTACGCCCTGGGCGCGACCAAGCTGGAGACCGCCCTCAAAGTGGTCGTGCCGGCCGCCCTCTCCGGCATCGCCGCCGCCTTCATCGTGGCGATCTCCCGCGCCATCGGCGAGACCATGATCGTGGCCATCGCCGCCGGCGCTGGCCCCAACCTGACCTTCAACCCCTTCCAGCCGGCGGAAACCATGACCGGCCATATCGTCCGCATCAGCGGCGGCGATCTGAGCTACGATTCCATTGACTACAACAGCATCTTCGCCATCGGCCTGGTGCTCTTCTTCATGACCCTCTTGCTGAACATCATCAGCCAGAGAGTGGTACGGCGCTTCCGGGAGGTCTATGAGTGATGGCACACGTCTCTTCCTCTTCTGCAGAGCAGGACTTCACGGAAGACCTTCCCCGCCGGCACCGCCTGGCGCGCACTATGGCGGCCATCTTCCAGGCCTCCACGATCCTTGGCATCATCGTCCTGCTGACCCTGATGTACAACATCATCAACTCCTCCTTCGGGCTGGTGGCCTGGGAGTACCGCGTCCCCCCGGAAAGCCTGGCCGGCGTGCCGCTGGAAGAACTCCCCCCAGAGGAGCTGATGCGCATCCTCCAGGAGCGCGTCTCCGCCAATGTACTGCGCCGGCTGGAACGCGAGAAACCGCTGGAAGCCCGCTCCCAAGAGGAACTGTATGCCCTGGTGATGGAACGGGTGATACAGCCGAAGATCGTCAAAACCTGGTCCCTGGTCGATTCCATATTCCGGCGCGACGAAATCATGCAGGAGGTAGCGCGCGACTATCCTGACGCGTACCTGCGCTTCCGCTCCTGGCTGAACGCCCGTTTCCTGACCAGTCCGCAGTCCAGCCGGCCGGAGCTGGCCGGCGTGCGCACTGCCATCCTTGGCTCGCTGTGGACGGTGCTCATCACCATCCTTTTCGCCTTTCCCCTGGGGGTCGGCGCCGCTATCTACCTGGAGGAATACGCCTCGGATAACTGGTTGAACCGCATTATCCAGACCAATATCAACAACCTGGCCGGCGTTCCCTCCATCATCTACGGCATGCTGGGCCTGGCGATATTCGTACGCGCCATGGAACCCATTACCAGCGGCGTCTGGTTCGGCGCAACCGAGCCGGCCACTGCCAACGGCCGCACCGTGCTCTCCGCCGGCCTCACCCTGGGCCTGCTGGTCCTCCCTTTAATTATCATCAACGCCCAAGAGGCCATACGCGCCGTGCCCAACTCCCTG
>JACIWP010000061.1 GCA_014360855.1 Anaerolineae bacterium | reverse complement strand
CCTCGTAATACTCCAGCAGGATGAAATGATAGCCGCTCCCCAGCTCAATATCCACCTCGTGCCAGGCCGACTGCGGGTCCTGCCACGCCTCCACCACCAGCCGATCGTCCACCCACAGGCGCACCCCATCGTCCGCATACAGGCGGAGCCGATACGTGCCGGCGTCCAGCCACACATGCCGGTACCAGCGGGCCGAGAACTCGTCCGCCGGCAGGCCAGGCCCCGGCGCGCCAGAACCCCAATCGAAGTCGATGCGCTCCTCATTCCGGATGAGGGCCGGCGCCCCCGTCAGCCAGCGGTTGGAGAAGTACTCCCCACGCCAGTAGGTCGGGTACGCCGTCCCAAAAGCCTGGACGCGGTGGTTATAGGTGTCCGCCACGTACACCGTCCCGTCCGGCCCCACCGCCACGCCGTGAGGCGATTCAAACTGCCCGGGGCCGGCGCCTCGGGAGCCCCACGCGCCCAGGAAGGTCCCGTCCGAACTGAAGTGCTGGATGCGGTGGTTGTTGGTATCGGCCACGTAGATCGTCCCCTCGGGGGCCGCCGCCACGCCCATTGGCAAGATGAACTGCCCCTCGCCGGCGCCTGGAAAGCCCCATGCGCCTAAGAAGACGCCCTCAGCGGTGAAGCGCTGGATGCGGTGATGTTCGGTATCCGCCACGTAGACCGTCCCGTCAGCGGCTACCGCCACATCCCAGGGGAAATAGAGTTCTCCTCCGAAGCCCCAAGCGCCCAGGAATGCCCCGTCCGCGGTGAAGCGCTGGATGCGATGGTTGAAGGTATCGGCCACGTAGACCGTGGTGTCAGGAGACACCGCCACGCCGCCCGGGTAATTGAACTGCCCGAAACCAGGGCCGTAAAAGCCCCATTCCCCCAAGAAAGCGCCGGCGGCGCTGAAGCGTTGAATGCGATCATTGGCGCTGTCGGCCACGTACACCGTCCCGTCAGGGCCTACGGCCGCGCCAGAGGGCCAGCGGAACTCTCCAGCCTCGAAGCCCTGGGAGCCCCAGGCGCCCAGGAAGGAGCCGTCGGCGGCGAAGCGCTGGATGCGGTGATTGTGGCTATCCGTCACGTACACCGTGCCGTCGGGGGCCACCGCCACGTCCATGGGCCTGTCGAACTCCCCATTGCCGGCGCCCTTGAAGCCCCAGGCGCTCAGGAACGCACCGCCGTCGCGGAAGTGCTGGATGCGGTGGTTGTCAGTGTCCGCCACATACACCGTCCCGTCGGGGGCCATTGCCACACCGTGAGGCGATTCAAACTGTCCTGCGTCGGAACCCTCGGAGCCCCAGGCGCCCAGGAAGGCGCCGGCGGCGGTGAAGCGCTGGATGCGGTGATTATCGGTATCCGTCACGTACACCGTGCCGTCAGGCCCCACGGCAACATCTCGCGGCCCATAGAACTGCCCGTTGCCCGAACCCGGGAAGCCCCACTCGCCCAGGTAGGCGCCGGCAGCGCTGAAGCGCTGGATGCGATCGTTCCCGGTGTCCGCTACGTAGACCGTCCCGTCGGGCGCCACTCCCACGCCGTTGGGCGAGCGGAACTGCCCGGCCCCGGAGCCTTCGGAGCCCCACTCGCCCAGGTAGGCGCCGGCGGCACTGAAGCGCTGGATGCGATCGTTCCCGGTGTCCGCCACGTAGACCGTTCCATCCGAGGCCACTGCCACACCGCCAGGGTGGGCAAATTTGCCCTCCCCCGAGCCGCAAGAACCCCAGGCGTTCAGGAACACGCCCGTCGAGCCGAAATGCTGGATGCGGCAGTTGTCGGTATCGGCCACATACACCGTCCCATCGGGGGCCACCGCCACACTGCCGGGGTGATTCAACTGCCCCGCCGGCGCCTGGGCACCGATAGAGAAGAGGAAATACCGATAGGGCACGGCATCCGGGCCGGCCGGCTCCACGGTGGGGCCGGGCTGGGGCTCCTGGGCGGAGACTGACAGGCCGGCCAGCGCCAGGAGCAGGAGACAGCCGGCCGCCAGGACCAGCCAGCCCTTCTGTACAGAACTTATGCCCAACATTCCTAACCTCCTTTCAGGCACCACTGGTAGCGCTCCCATCATTCCTGCGCGGCGAGCCTCCCACCTGGAGGTTGCGCAGTGTCCGCGAGCATTGACCGTCCTGCGCCGGCGGTCAACCTACTGAATCGGCATTCACAACGCCATCGGCCAGAGATGCCAGAGATGGATAGAGGGACTTGGCACCAGCAATGGGTCGGGGTATCAAAGGAGGATCGGGAGTCAGAATGGCTTCAGGTTGCCGAACTCCATGCAGGCAGGTCCCCTTCCGCCGGATATTCCAAGCGACAGCCGCCCGTTCATCATGAGGAAGTCACTGGGTTGGCATCAGATTTGGATCGGCAACCAACAGGGGCTTATCGCAATATTCATTATAATCTTGCAGGTGTAGAAGTCAACCGCGCCGGCGTCTGCGCCGGCCCTTTCCCACTCTTTCGCGAAAACCGCCGGAAAAACAAGCCGCTCTCCCATTTGGACTTCTGCGGTCGTCGGTGGTATCATCTGTGCGAACGGCCGGCATACCGCCACCGCCGGCCATCTGCATCGGAGCCTGCATCATCGAAAGCCGCTGAACAGGAGGAGGACCTTGTCAACCCGCTTCCACGTAGCTGTCGAGGGCCCCATCGGTGTGGGCAAGACCACCCTGGCCCGCCACTTGAGCGAGCGGCTGGGGGCCCATCTGGTGCTGGAAATCTTCGAGGAAAACCCCTTCCTGGAACGATTTTACCAGGACCGTTCCCGCTATGCCTTCCAGACCCAGATATTCTTCCTGCTCAGCCGCTACCGCCAGCAACAGCACATCCGGGAAATCCTGCAAACTCATTCGGTGGTCAGCGACTACGCGTTCCTCAAGGACCGTCTGTTCGCGCAGTTGAACCTCGCCGGCGAGGAGCTGGCCATGTATGAGCAGGTGCATGCCATCCTGGGAGGCCATGTCCCCCAGCCCGATGTCATCGTGTTCCTGCGCGCCAGCACCGATACCCTGATGTACCGCATCGCCCATCGCGACCGCCCGTACGAGCGCGCCATGTCGCGTCAGTACATTGAGGACCTGCGCCTGGCCTACGAGCGCTTTTTCGCCGGCTATCAGGAGTGCCCGGTGCTGGCGGTGGATACCAACTCCCTGGACCTGGTGGACAATCCTGAGGACATCGCCTGGGTGATCAACCAGGTGCGCACCGCCCTGGAACAGCGGGCGGTACAGCTCGGACTGCCCAGCCTGGCGCCGGCCGAGGTCTTCATGGTCCCCGCCGAAGCCCCTGCTCCGGAACGCCCTGCGGCCGCCCCGGCCGCCGGCGAGCTGAGCGGGGTTTCCGGGGCGGCCTCCTTCATGCCGCGCTACCTGCACCTGGTGGAGGCGATAGGCCGGCTCTCCGCCGTCCTGGCACAAGCCAGCTACGAGCCGACGCCGGCCGAGGACGTATGGAAGCGGGCGGCAGATGAACTGGCGCGTTGTGATGCGCTTCTGCGCGATCTGCGCGCTGCGCTGGCCGGCGGTATGCCGGCGCGTACTCCAGAACCATAGCAGGAGGGGAAAGGGTGAAGTTCTTCGTGGCAGTGGCCGGCAATATCGGTGTGGGCAAGTCTACCTTAACGGAACTGCTCTGCTATCGGCTGGGTTGGAAGCCCTTTTACGAGGCGGTGGCGGACAATCCCTACCTCAGCGATTTCTACGCCGATATGCACCGTTGGAGCTTTCACTCGCAGGTCTTCTTCCTGGCCCGCCGCCTGCACCACTACCACCGCCTCATGGAACATCCCACCTCGGTGGTGCAGGACCGCACCATTTATGAGGACGCGGAGGTGTTCGCCGAAAACCTGTATCGCCAGGGATATCTCTCCCCGCGCGACTACCGCACCTACCGCGATATTTACGAGGCGGTGGTGAGGTTCCTCCCTCCACCCGATTTGGTCATTTACCTCAAGGCATCGGAGGCTACCCTCCGCCGGCGCATCGCCCTGCGCGGCCGGCATTTCGAGCGGGAGATCTCCGATGAATACCTGGCCCAGCTCAACCGGCTCTACGACGAATGGATCCAGGGCTTCCGCCTGTGTCCAGTGCTGACCATACCATCCGATGACCTGGACTTCGTGCGGTATACTGCGCACATGGACCTGATTGTCGAAAGGGTGCTGGACCGCCTGCACGGGAAAGAGGAGATGATCCTCCCCTAGGGGGAATTTCAGGCAACCTCGCGCGTGGCGACGCGCCAGATCCATTGGGCAATGCGCTCCGCCGCGCGCGGCTTGCCGGCCTCGCGGGCATTCATCGCGTACAACGCGCGCTCCTCACTACCTGGCTGGAGCCAGCGCTCCAGGACGGCGCCCACATCCTCCGGCTCCTCGGCGTAGAGGCCGGCCTCATGCGTCTCCACATAGGTCAGGTTGCCGCGTTCCTGCCCGGGCACGATGCCGTAAATAATAATGGGCAAGCCGCTGGCCAACCCTTCGCTCACCGTCAGCCCGCCGGCACGCGATACCAGCACATCCGAGGCATGCATCAGCGCCGGTATCTGGTCGGTGAAGCCGTAGACATGCGTGGGAATTGGCCAGGAGCGCTCCATCAGCTGTTCATAGGCCTCTTTGTTTTTCCCCGTGACCACCGCCGTTTGCGCGTAGGGACAACGCTGTGCAATCTGTTCGGCGATTTCGACCAGGGGGCCGATGCCGGCGCCGCCGGCCAGCACCAGCGCCGTAGGGCGCTCCGGGTCCCACCCCAATGAGCGGCGCAGGGCCGCTCGGTCCGCCGGCGGCTGAGCGAAATCAGGGTGCACCGGCAGTCCAGTGACCTTGATCTGATATGGCTCCATGTGCAGACGAAGGCCTTTTTCACAGGCCGCGTCCGTCGGCACTAGACAGAGCGTGTCCTCCGGCTCGAACCACGCGGAGTGGACGCTGACCAGGTCGGTAATGACGGTGATATGCGGGATGGTGATGCCGTCCCGCTTGCGGAGCGTGGCCATAGTGTGCCCGTAAATCGGATATACGGAGACCACCACATCCGCCGGCGTGCTTTCCAGCAGTTCCAGCAGGGCCTCCCGCATCAAAGTGGTGGCTCCCAGGTTGATGAGCTGACCGAGGAAGCGGGTATCCGTGGCCTCGAACTGGAAGTGATACAACTGAGGGGTGTATTTGATCTGGGCGAGGTAGGCCCGTTCCGCCAGGCGCAGTACCGCCGGCGCCTTGGGCAGGTGAAACGGGTTGATGATTTTCACGCGGCATTGTTCGCCGTACTGGCGCTGAAGCGCGGTCGCGACAGCCTTGGAGGCACTGCGGTGGCCCGAGCCGGCGTCGGAGGTCAAGATCAATATGTCCTTCGGGAATGACTGCCGGCCCTGCCCAGGGCCTTTTCGCATCCGACCGAACGCTGTCACCCCGTCTCTCCCTCGAAGAAGTGTGTCCCGGGAATGGGACGAACATCTGCACGCCGTGTTGGTGATTACATTATACCACAACCGTCCGAATCAGCCGAACGGAAGGTGCCCCTTCGGTAATGGGATAAAAATGCCCGTAGGGGCACCGCGCGGTGCCCCTACCGAGCTGACGGATGGGTGGTGCGATCGCCCAAATTGCTATGCTTCCTCTGGTTCTGGCTCCTGGTGCCGGCTGGCGCAGACGTTGCAGTACCCCGGTAGGCTCACCTGGCTGATGTCAATGGTGAAGCCGTGGCGCCGGCGAACATGATCCACAAACTCCTGGAATTCGTCCAGGTCTATCGGGGTCACCTCGCCGCAGTCCTGACACACCAGATGAATATGCGGCCCATGCACCCCAACCAGCTCATAGCGGCGCTGACCATCGCCCGGGTCCACCACGGAGACCATCTGAAATTCCTGGAGCAGTTCCAGGGTGCGGTACACGGTGGAGATGTCAATGGCACTGCTCAATTCCTGGACGCGCTGGAAAATCTCCTCGGCGGTGGCAAAGCCGGCTATCTGGTGCATGACGCGCAGAACCATCTCGCGCTGGGGCGTCAGCCGGAAGCCCCGTTCGCGCAACTTTTTCAGGAACAGCTCCTCACAGGACATCTGCCTCTCCCATCATGCGGTAATACCGCCGGCATTGTACAAAGGGCCAGGCAGATTGTCAATATCACCCTACACCCGCATTTTGATTGACATCTCCATAAGGTGCTGGTATAATTTATGCAGATTTACCGAATGATATGCGCAAAGTTGCGCACGGGTAACCCTTTTCGCCCCGAGCCAGTCCGGCGTGGATTACCCCCTGCCGTCTATAATCATGTACTGTGTCGTGAGAGGACCCCCCAGAAGGTACGGGCTTGAAGCGGTGGATAGTGTCAGCATTCCCTTTGCTTTTGGCGAGCTGTCACGTCCAGCCTCGGTGAGCTGATCGAAGCCGTTCTTTCAAAGGAGGTGGATAGATGGGCCGAATCTCTGGTCTGGGACGGAAACCTGTCCCGCGAGGGGTCCTCGCGGCGCTGTTCGTGCTCGCCGGCCTGATCATCATCGCGCTGCTTTCTTTCAACGCGCCGGCCTGGGCACGTCCTCACGCGGCCAACGGCATCTTCCCCGTGGTCTACGGGACCGTACATCTGCAGGGCCGGCCGGCCCCGCCGGCTCCCTCCTGGTCCGTACCTCTGGCGGTCACGCTGGAGTGTGGAGTCAGCACCCTGCCAGGGCTCTACACGTACAGCGTGACGACAGACCAGACCGGCCACTTCACCTTCACCCATGTGGTGTCATATACTTCCACCTGCGATTTCCGGGTGAAAAACCCTCACACCCTGCGCAACGTGAAGTACAACGTCACCATCAACGCCGGCGATAATTACGTCGACATGGGCACCCTGCGCGAGGGAGACGCCAACAACGACAACCGCGTCTCCCTGGTGGATTTTTCCATCCTCGCCACCGCCTATGACTCTGGCCCCGGCA
The DNA here is from genome assembly GCA_014360855.1 of Anaerolineae bacterium. Classification (NCBI taxonomy): domain Bacteria; kingdom Bacillati; phylum Chloroflexota; class Anaerolineae; species Anaerolineae bacterium. The sequence goes on along the minus strand of JACIWP010000061.1, from coordinate 5,786 downwards.
ACCCCAGGTTCGACCCGCGCGCGGACTTCAACGAGAACGACTGGATCGAGATCGCCGACTTCTCCCTGCTGGCGACCAACTATGACCGCGCCGGCGACATACCGGTCAGCATGCCGGCCGCGGCGGTGAGCGCAAGCACAGCTCCCACGGTCACGCTCAAACTGGTGCCGGCGTACTGGGCCGCGCCCGTCGGGGACATCTTCATGGTGGACATCCGCATGGACCCGCACGCCCAGCCGTTCCAGGGCGTGGCGGTCTTCCTGAGGTTCAACCCGGCGGATCTGCAGGTGGTGGATGCGCAGGGCAATCCGGCGACAGAGATCGAGGACAGCGGCAATCTGCCCGTCCTGATCCGCAATCAGGTGGATAACAGCGCCGGCGAGATCAGCTTCAGCGCCGGCATCCTGGAGGGCACCCCGCCAGCCGAGGAATTTTCGCTGGCGAGGATGTATCTCAAGGTCACGGGGGTGAACATCGCCGGCAGTCCCGTCGAATTTGTGATCCAGGACTATCCCCCCAAGACCGGCGTCACCTACGACGGCTACTACCTGCCGCTGGAAATCCAGGACCTGACCGCCCGGTTGGGAGAAGTGCGCATCCTCTGGCCGCTCTTTATGCGCCGCGCCTCGACCCTGCCCGAAGTGCCCTGATCTGCGCGCCGGCCCCTTTCCCACCCGCAAAAAGTGAGGGGATCGCCCAATGGCGATCCCCTCATACATCTTACCTCAATGCGACTTGCGCACCAGCGGGAACAACAGCGACATCCCCGGCACCACAAAGCTCCAGAAGGTCGGCCGCACCGGCAGACCGCTTACTGATTGACCTCCCGTCACCCCCAGCACATAGCCTGTGCGTGGGGTGAACGGATCGTGGTGAATGACCGCCTCGCGGTAGCCCACCACACTGGCCCCCGCAACAGCTCCCGGCTCCGACCATTCCACCTCATACGGCGCTGCCGGCACCAGCAGAATCTCCACCGTCTCCGTGATCATGGGCGCATCGAACATCAGCTCGATGGGAGACAGCGGGTCCATGATGCCGCTCTCGGGGATGGAAGAGCGGACCTCCACCCACTGCGCCGGCGGGGTCGGCGTTGGCACGATCGGCGTGCTCGTGGGAGTGGGTGTCGGCGTCCGGGTGGGAGTGGGCGTAGACGTAGGTGTAGGGCCAGGAACAGTAGGGGTCGGGGTCACCTCGCCGGCCCACTGGTCGCCGATCTCCACATCCCAGCGCGTCCCATCCAACATGGCCAGCCCCCAATAATCCGGGCTGGTGGAGACCCAGCCGGGCGGATTCTGCTCCCTCAGGAAGTAGAAGCCGGCACCGTGGGTCTGGAAGCAGTACGGCTCGCTGACACCGTCTGTGGTGTAGGTGCCGATGACCTCGTGCAGGGAGTTTGTCAGCGTGAGGACCGCGCCGGCGACCAGCTCCTCCCCCACCTCGCGCATTTCATTGCCGTTCCGGTCGTTGAACACCAGCACACAGATATTCCCCGGCACGGCAGTCGGGGTGGGCGTGACCGTCGGAGTGGCAGTCGGAGGCGGTGGAGTGGTCACATTCACACGGGCATTGGTCACCGAGAAGGGCACGGGGTCCCCTCCCTTATACACCTGGACCTGGGTGAAGTTCACAGGGGAATTGCTCGCCAGTGCCAGCGCCCTGAAGTACAGGGTGCACAGGACAAAGGTGCCGGTCACGCCCTCCGCGCCAAGCTTGCCGGCATCATATCGCAGAACGCCAGAGGTCCTCCCGACGACCTTCTTGAGCACTTGCGGCAGGGTCGTGCCGTCGGTGATATTGGTATTGTCGAGCACAGTCCCGTTGTAACTCACGATAATGGAGACGGAGTCAATGGGCTGGGCGCCGGTGGCGACCCAGACGGTGAGGGTGAAGGTCTGGCCAAGGTACACGTTGGCGGTAGCGGGGGAGAGATAAATTTGCACTGCTCCCGCCGCCTGAGGCACCTCGCCGGCCTGCATGGAAGGGCCGGCCGGCGGCGACCCCCACGCCGGCGTCATGCCCAGCAGGCCCAGCACTGCCAGCACGCAGACCATCGAAACTGTACGCCTGAACCAGGCGTGGATGCGGCTGTTCCGTGTCAGTGGGAACCGAACTGCACCTATTTGCATACCAACTTCCTCCTTTCGCACACCGACCACATTCGGGCGTCCAATACCGGCGGATGCCGCGTGGGGAGAAACCCGGCTAGTCCAAAGACACTGGGACAGATACGCTGGAGGTCTGCTCTAGGCACCGCCGTTGGTGAACCTGGCAGAATACAGAGGTGGTGGAAGGTAACCGCCGGCGCGCTTCCCGCCGCTTTTATGCACGCCCCTCTTCTTTGCCCAGAGCGGCGTGTAAAGCCTGTCGCAGGGTGCGCGCCCCGATAACCTCCAACCCGTTCGGAGGGGTAAACCCTTTGTGAAGCACCGATTGGGGCAGGATACAGCGCGTGAATCCAAGGCGGGCGGCCTCGCTCAGCCGGCGCTGGAGATGGCTCACACCGCGCAGTTCGCCGCTGAGGCCCACCTCGCCGATAGTCACCAGGTCGGCCGGCACCGGCCGGTTATAGTAACTCGACGCGACCGCCACCGCCACGCTTAAGTCCGCGGCCGGCTCGCTGATCCGCAACCCACCTACTACATTAACAAAAATGTCCTGATCGTGCAACTTCACCCCAACCCGTTTGCTCAGCACTGCCGCCAGCAGGAGCAGACGGTTCAAGTCCACACCGTTGGCGGTGCGGCGCGGCAGGCCAAAGCTGGTGGGACTGCTGAGCGCCTGAATCTCAACGACAATGGGGCGAGTGCCCTCCATAGTGACGGCAATGGCCGAGCCGGCGGCGTTGGGGAGGCGCTCCGCCAGGAAGGCCTCGGAGGGATTGGACACCTCCCGCAGGCCGCTCTCCGTCATCTCAAACACCCCCACCTCGTTGGTGGAGCCAAAGCGGTTCTTCACGCTCCGCAGCAAACGGTAGGTATGGAAGCGGTCCCCTTCCAGGTATAAGACCGCATCCACGACGTGTTCCAGGACGCGCGGGCCGGCGATGGCGCCGGCCTTGGTCACATGTCCCACCAGGAACATGGGGATATTATGCGCCTTGGCGACGCGCAGAAGGTCCGCCGCGCACTCGCGCACCTGTGTGACACTGCCGGCGGCCGACTCCACTCGCTCCGTGTACACCGATTGTATGGAATCCACGATCGCCAACTGCGGCTGTACCTGCTCGATGTGCGCCAGAATGGGCTCCAAATGCACCTCGGACATCAGCAGGATGTTGCCGCTGGTGATGCCCAGGCGCTCGGCGCGCATCTTGATCTGCCGCAGGGACTCCTCCCCGGAGATATACAGCACGCGGCCGCCGGCCTCCGCCAAATCAGCCGCCACCTGCAGTAGCAACGTAGATTTGCCAATGCCCGGGTCTCCCCCGATCAGGTTCACCGACCCGGGCACCAGCCCCCCTCCCAGCACGCGGTCCAGCTCGGTCATCGAGAGGCGAATCCGGGCATCGTGCTCGGTATTGACCGCGGTCAGGGGCTGAGGCTCATTGGCGGAAAGCAAAACCGGTCGTGAAGGCTCCTTGGGGGAGACCTCCACGACCGTTTCCACCAGTGTGTTCCACTCGCCGCAGTCGGGACAGCGCCCCATCCACTTCGCCTGCACCGAGCCGCAGTTCTGGCATACGTAGCGGATGCGCTGTCGGGTCATGGACAGGGTCCTTCGCGCCGGCCGGCGTCAGTTGCGCAGGATGAACGGCTCAAGCCGCGAGTCCTCGGAGGCGGAGCCGTTTGAGATGTCGCCGGAGTTCTGCGGGGGCAAGCACCGCAGGACAATCTCGCCGTCCTCGACGTCTACCTCCACGGTGCAGTGCTCGGTGAACTCGCCGGCCAGCAGGCCTTCCGACAGGCGGTCCTCGATCAGGTCCTGAATGACCCGGCGCAGAGGCCGCGCCCCGAACATGGGATCATACCCCTTCTCGGCGATCAGCTCACGAGCCGCCTCGGTCGGCACCAGTTTGACGTGATGTTCGTCCAGACGCTTCTGCAGTTTGCCCAGCTCCAAGTCCACGATCTGTTTGATCTGTTCCTTGTTCAGCGAGTGGAAGACCATCACGCCGTCCAGACGGTTCAGGAACTCGGGGCGGAAGGTCTTCTTCAGCTCATCCATGACCTTCTCTTTCATTTCCTCGTAGTCCCGCTCCGCCCGCTCCTTTTCATCGCGCGCCACCGCGAAGCCCAGACTGCCGGCCTTGCGGATGCTGGTCGCGCCAACGTTGGAGGTCATAATGATGATCGTATTGCGGAAGTCCACCCGCCGGCCCTTGGCATCTGTCAGATGGCCATCCTCCATGATCTGCAGGAGCATGTTGAAGACCTCGGGATGGGCCTTCTCGTTCTCATCGAACAGCACCACGGAGTACGGCCGCCGGCGCACGGCCTCGGTCAACTGGCCGGCCTCCTCATAGCCCACATAGCCGGGCGGGGCACCTACCAGGCGCGACACGGTGTGCCGCTCCATGAACTCCGACATATCCAGCTTGAGCAGGGCATCCTCGCTCCCGAACAGGAACTCCGCCAGGGCGCGCGCCAGCTCGGTCTTGCCGACACCAGTGGGTCCCAGGAACATGAAGGTGCCGATGGGCCGGCGCGGGTCTTTCAGGCCGGCGCGCGCCCGCCGCACCGCCTTGGCCACCGCGGCAATCGGCTCATCCTGGCCCACGATGCGCTGATGCAGTGCCTCCTCCATCTTCAGGAGACGCTCGGTCTCCTCGGTGGCCAGCCGTTTCACCGGGATGCCCGTCCACATGGAGACGATCTCGGCCACATCATCCGGCGTGACATCTGGGCGCTCGAAGGGCGAGTCCCAGTTCAGCCGCATCTCTTCGATGCGCTGGTCCAGCTCGGCCTCGCGCACCCGCAGGTCCGCCACCAGGTCCCAGCGTTCCTGCTCGCAGGCTTCCTGCCGGCGGCGCTCCAGCTCGCGAAGCTGGCGGAACGATTCGCGCAGACCAATGGCATACGGGCTCTTGTAAATCCGTACCCGCGATGCCGCCTCATCAATCACGTCAATGGCCTTGTCCGGCATGAAGCGGTCCGGGATGTAACGGGCAGAGAGCTTCACCGCCGCTTCCAACGCCTCGTCGGTGATATGCACGTTGTGATGCGCCTCATAGCGCTCGCGGATGCCCTTGAGGATCTCCAGCGTCTCCTCCATGGTGGGCTCTTCCACCAGGATGGGCTGGAAGCGGCGCTCCAGCGCGGCATCTCCCTCGATATGCTTGCGGTATTCGTCGAGGGTCGTGGCGCCGATGCACTGGATTTCGCCGCGGCCCAACGCCGGCTTCAGGATGTTGGCGGCATCCACGGCACTGCCGGCAGAGCCGGCGCCGACCAGCATGTGCACCTCATCAATGAAGATGATGCACTCGGTCTGCTTGATTTCCTCCAGCACCTTCTTGAGGCGCTCCTCAAACTGGCCGCGGTACATGGTGCCGGCCACCAGGGAGCCGACATCCAGCATCAGCAGGCGCTTGTTGAGGAGCGGCTGGGGCACCTCGCCGGCGACGATGCGCTGGGCAAGACCCTCCACGATGGCGGTCTTACCCACGCCCGGCTCGCCGATCAGGGCCGGGTTGTTCTTGGTGCGGCGGGACAGGATTTGGATGACCCGCTCGATCTCTTTCTCGCGGCCGATGACGGGGTCCAGCTTGCCCTCGCGCGCCTGCGCGGTCAGGTCCACCGCGAGCTGGTCCAGCAGGGGCGTCTTGCTCTCGCCCTTCTCTTTGG
>JACIWP010000060.1 GCA_014360855.1 Anaerolineae bacterium | reverse complement strand
CTTCAGCTCAACCGATCGGCGTCGCGCGCCGCGCGCGCGGCCGGCGTGCGCGCCGCCACCGACATCACCGGCTTTTCCCTGCTGGGACATGCCGCGGAGATGGCCAATGCCTCCGGCGTGCAACTGCATTTGTATCTGGAGCGCATCCCCCTCCTGGAGGGGACGCGGCAGTACGCCGAGGAATGGCTTTTCCCCGGCGGGGCACACAGCAACAAGGAGTTTTTCGCGCCGCAGGTGCGGTTCGCCGGCCGCATCAGCGAGGAAGAGCAGATGATGCTCTTCACCCCGGAGACCTCCGGCGGGCTTCTGCTGGCCGTGCCGGCGGAGAGGGTGGAGGAATTCCTGGCGGCCTGTCAATCCTTCGGACAGCCGGCCTGGCACATCGGCGCGGTGGAGTCAGGGGCAGGGATCGTGGTGGAATAAAGTGAGCGTCACCCCTTTTGGGGTTCCTCGGCATCCGCCGGCGGCTCCAGCTCCTGCACTAGGCGCGCCAGCTCCTCGATCCCCTTCAGGATTTTGGCCACATCGCGCTCCTGCGTGGGCGTCAGCGGCCCATCCATGGAGAGCATGGAGGCATATCCCCGCATATAGGTCAGCACCACTTTCATGCGGTGCGCCAGGGCGTCCGAATCAGAAGCGGATATCACGCGGATTCCCCTCCCTCAGGCGCGCAGACGCTGGATGACCACCGGCAGGGCCGGCAGGAGGTCGCTGGCCACGACGCCGCAACTGATCTGCCGGCTGAACTCCACCTCCTCCGCGGCCATGCCGTGCAGGAACCCGCCCACCAGGGCGGCATCCAGCGGCGAAAGCCCCTGCGCCATCAGCCCCACAATGGCGCCGGCCAGCACATCCCCGGTGCCGGCGGTCGCCAGGACCGGGTTGGCGAAGGGCAGGATATATGTCTCGCCGTCAGGGCTGGCGATCACCGTATGCGCCCCTTTCAGCACCACAATCTGGCCCCACTGCTGGGCGGCCCGGCTGGCAATCCCGATGCGGTCGGCCTGCACCTCTTCCGTCGTACAGCCGAGCAGGCGCGCCATCTCGCCCGGATGCGGCGTGAGGACACAGCCGGCGGGGATGTGCTTCCACCACTCCTCCGCCTTCGCCAGGGCATTGAGCGCGTCCGCATCAATGACCGTGGGGGGCAGTCGGCAGGTTGAGGAGGGCGTGCCGGCCGGCGCGGTGGTCTCCACGAAGCCGATGCGCGTCCGCCGGCGCGGCAGGCGCAGTTCCCCGCTCAAAAAGGTGTGCACAAAGCGCACCACCTCGTCCGCCTGGCCCAGGCCCGGGCCAATGAGCATGGCATCGAATTCCTGGATGCGTTCGCACAGAACGTCCACCGCCTCATCGCTGACGACGCCCAGCGACTCCGGGAGCAGGATGTAGGTCGGTTCGTAGAGCTTGGCGGCCACGATGGGGAAGACACTGCGGGCCAGGGCCAGCGTGACCAGGCCGGCGCCCACGCGGGTGGCCGCCGCGGCGGCCAGGGCCGGCGCGCCAGTGTAGTTCACCGATCCGGCGATGATGAGAGCGCGCCCAAACGTCCCCTTATGGGCATCCAGCGGCCGTTGGGGCAGGCGCTCAGTAACCATCTTGGTGGTGACCAGGTGCAGGTGGCAGTCCTTCACCAGGCGGGGCGGGATGCCGATCTCCGCGATCAGCAGTTTGCCGAGGACGCCGGCACCGGGGAAGATAAACTGGCCGCGCTTGGGGAAGCCGAAGGTGACCGTGACATCCGCCGGCACTGTAGCCGGGTCCAGCGCGCCTGTATCGCAGTTCACCCCGCTGGGGACGTCCACCGCCACCACCAAGGGCATCTCAGGGCGCTCCGGCACCTTCAGCGTCGGGTCAATGACCTGCAATGCCTCTTTCATCCAGGGCAGTCGGGCCCGCCGGCGGCGTTCCACCGTCTCCCGCACCACGCCCAGCAGTTCCGCCAGGTCACCGGTGATGGGGCGGTCGGTCCCTGTCCCCAGCAGGGCATCCAGCACCACGTTCGCCTGCTCGCATTCCTGACGCAGAGCCGCCCAGCCGGCGTCCTCCTGCGCCCACAGGATGCGACAGCCGGCGTCGCGGGCGCGGGCGAAGTTGGCATCCCCTTCGACCTTCCGCTTCCAGATATAGCAGGTAACCAGCCCGCCCATCTGCTGGAGATGAAAGGCCGCCACCAGGCCATCCCCGCCGTTGTTGCCCGGCCCGACCAGCACCAGGATGCGCAGGCCCTGCGGGTCGGTCAACTGGCGCACGGCCGTGGCGACGGCCTGGCCGGCGCTCTCCATCATCATGGCATACGTCTGACCAGCGGCATCGGCGGCGGCTTCTGCCTGCCGCATCTGTTCCACGCTCAGGATGTACATGACGCACCTCTCCCAACTGCGCGTTCGGCCTGCGGCGGATGGTACAGCAGGCCGGCGACGAGGGCATGACAGATCGCGGTGACCAGGACGATGCCGGCGTAGGACAGGCGAATGGCGGCGGATGGCGAGGTACCGATGGGGTTCAGCGGATGACGGATCACGCCCGTGGAGCCAAGCAGGTATAACGCGCCGGCCGCAAGCAACAGGTTCGCCAGCGCCCGCGCCACAGGCGCCGGCGACCATTCCGCCGCCAGCACCGCCGCCGCCAGCAGAACGGTGACATATATGGTGGAGCGCACCCGCGGCTCGCCCCAGGCGATCAGCTCACCCCAGGCCAGGTAGGTGACGATCATGCTGGAGAACAGATACAGGAGCCAAACGAGCGCGGTGGCCCGCTGTACGGCGGTCAGCCAATGCAGGAGCGCGTCGTGCCGGCACACCAGCCAGGCCAATGCCAGCAGGCCGGCGGCCAGGAAGCCCAGCATACAGGAGCGCACCAGCGCGCCGTGCAGAAAGACCAGTTTGACCACCTGGCCGAGGGTGCGCTCCGCCGGCGCCGCCCAGATCAACAGCGCGTCCAGGAGAACGCCGGCCGCCAGAAGGCCGGCCAGCCAGAGGCGGTTCGGGAACGCGGCGGGACAGCGTGCAGGTGAGGTAAGGGACCGCATAACGCCTCCCAGGTGCGAATGTCGGGAAGGAGTATACCACAGCCCGGGCCGGCCGGCAACCAATTCAGGTGACCGTCACCTCGGGGGTAGCTGTCCCCTGGCCACCCCTCTTTGCCATGCCGGCCGGCTGTGGTATACTTGCGCTGGTCGGACAGGTGGACATCCTTTACTGACGGGGAGACCATATGGTGCCAGTGATTCGCCGGCGCATCTGTCAGATTCTCCTGCCAGCCCTGCTTCTGCTGGGAACCGCGGCGGCCTGCGGCGGGCCGCCGGCCGAACGCATCTCGCCGACCGACGGCAAGGTCATGGTGCGCGTCCCCGCCGGCGAGTTCGTCATGGGCGCCAAGACCGATGATCGCGACGCCGCCGGCGACGAACAGCCCCAGCACACGGTCTACCTGGACGCCTTCTGGATGGACAAGACCGAAACGACCAATGCCCAGTACCGCCGATGCGTGGAGGCCGGCGCCTGCCGGCCGCCGGAATACTCCTTCTCCTATACCCGCGACCATTATTTCGACGACCCGGCATTCGACCATTACCCCGTCATCTGGGTGAGCTGGGACGATGCCCGCGCCTACTGCGAATGGGCGGGGAAGCGTCTGCCCACGGAGGCGGAATGGGAAAAGGCGGCCCGCGGCCCGCAGGCGCGCCGTTATCCCTGGGGGGAGGAGCCGCCGGACGGCCGGCTGGCCAATCTCTGCGATGCCAACTGTCCGTTCGATTACCGCCACCCCGACATCGATGACAAATATGCGGACACGGCGCCGGTCGGCAGTTATCCCGCCGGCGCCAGCCCCTACGGCCTGCTGGATATGGCCGGCAACGTCTGGGAATGGGTGGCAGACTGGTATTCCGCGGATTACTACACCTGGACCGTCCAGCGCAACCCGACCGGGCCGGCATATGGCACGGAGCGCGTCATGCGCGGCGGCGCGTGGAACATGCGGCAGAAGGACATCCGCACCGCGGCACGCGAGAAGGGCGCCCCGGGCCACACCTACGCCAACGTGGGCATCCGCTGTGCCCAGGATGATTGACACAGGCCGCATCCCTTTTCAATTTGCGGCGTCTTTTCTTTGGAAGCCGCTATCTGGAAGGGAAGGGCTATGCGCAAACGCAGTGTGCTGATGACAGTGTTGCTGGCCGGCATGGTGCTGTTGGGATGGCTGGCCTTCGCCCGCGCCGGCGAACCACCTCCCCAGTCCACGCCGCTGGACGCTTCTGCCAAGCGGGTCTATCCTGCCGGCCCCTCAGAGGCGCCCTATTCCACCCTGCGCTATGAAATCCTGCTGGCCAACGCCGGCGAAGCCCTTTCTCACGTCAGCCTGGCGGACAAACTGCCCGACCAGGTGGAGTTGGTGCGCGGCAGTGCCACCGGCGGACTGATTTACCTCCCCAACCTGCGCACCCTGCGCTGGGACGGCGCCCTGCCGGCCAACAGCGCCATCACCCTGACATTTGCGGTGCAGTCCCTGGTCCGCCAGCCGATGACCATCACCAACGAGGCGCTCATCTGCGACGTGAATGCCCCCTTCTGCATCACCCGTTCGGTGACGAGCCGGCTGGAGCCCCGGCCGGGAGCACCGACGCCCACCCCTACGCCGGCGCCCGAGCTGGACTGTTCCCAGAGCCTGCCGATGAGCCTCGATGCCCCGCTGTATCACGGCGACACCTCCGCCGGCCTATCCCAGGTGCGGTATTATGCCGGCGCCCCCTGGGACGAATCGGGGCCGGAGGTCTTGTACCGCCTGGAGCTGGAGGCCTCGACAGCGGTCACCCTCACGCTGGAGGAGGCAAAGCCGGAGCTGGACCTCTTCGTCCTGGCCGGCTGTGACCCCCTGAACTGCATCGCGTTCGGCGACCAATCGGCGGCCTTTATCGGGCCGGCCGGCACCTATTACGTGGTGGTGGATGGAAGGGACGGCGCGGCCGGCACATATACCCTGCGCCTGCAGGGCGAGCCGATGGAGCCCCCCACACCCCCGCCGCCAACGCCCACGCCGGAAACGCCGGCCATCGCCCGCACCTTTTTGCCCCTGCTGTGGCGCCTGCACCCCCTGCCGCCGGCGCCCACCCCAACCCCGACGCCCTCCTGGCCGGTCTCCCTGGATGCCGTCTGGCTGGAAGGCCCTAAGGACCAGCCCAATTACGCCTTCCGCAACTGCGAGGTGATCTACCAATGGGTCCGCATCACCAATCACTCCCCGGCGCCGGTGCCGGTCGCCGTGGACTGGCTGGTGCAGGATTGGCTGGGGCGAAGGGTGCCGGCGTTGAGCTATCATGATTGGCAGATCAACTGGCCCAGCGGGACCTACAGCGCCAACCTGCCGCGGGCCGTACCGCCAGACCTCGGCCTGGGCTCTTATTCCCTGACGGTGCGCCTGCGCGGGCCAGACGGCCTCGTCAACGAGCGCATGGTGTATTTCTCCATCACGTTGGATGAGCCGGTGACACCTCCGCTGGCGGAGTTCGTCACCAGCAAAGGGGTGAACGCCGGCGGACTGCCGGAGGAAGTGACGGAGGTCTTCCGCCCGGACGATGAGGCGGTCTACGCCTGGGGCTGGTGGCAGCGCGCCGGCGGGGTGCCCCATACCATCCGCTGGACCTGGTACACACCGGACGGCTCTCTGTACGCCTCCTACGAGCGGCAGTACAGTGCCGAATGCACCTTCTACGCATGGTCATGGTTGGAGATTGCCGGCACAGAAGTGGCGGCCATGCCCGGCACCTGGAACGTGGCAGTGTGGTACGACGAGGCCTTCGCGGGCTTGCGCTCCTTCGCCATCGGCACCGGCGCGAGCGAGAGCGTTCAGCCGGCCCACGCCGGCGGGGAGGGCCGGCCGGCGCTCTGCCTCGCGCCCGACTGTCCTCCGCTGGCGGAATTCCCCGCCCCCTGAGAGCGCCCAATCCGTCGGAAAAACAAGCGCCGGCCCATCATCAACAGGGCCGGCGCTCTTTGTCCTCCAGGAAGCGCCCAGGGTTTCGGAACGCGTTACTTCAGGCTGAGGAGCGGGATCGCCATCCGTCCGATGACCTGCGCGTAATACGACTCGAAATCGCCCATCAGGGTACGGGTAATGGGGCCGATGCGGCCGCCGTTAATGGGCGTATCATCCACCCTCACGATAGGCACCACATGCATGCTGGTGGAGGTGACGAACATCTCGTCAAAGAGGGGCAGTTCACTGAGGGGAAGGGGACGCTCGATAATGGGGATGCCCCGTTTCTCCGCCAGCTTCAGCACCAGGTCGCGCGTGATGCCGGAGAGCACCTGATACGCCGGCGGCGTAGCCAGCACGCCGTCCACCACCGCAAAGATGTTACTGCGGGAGCCTTCGGTCATCTGGCCGGCGTCGTTGACCAGGAAGGCCTCGTGGGCGCCGGCCTGGCGCGCCTTGCGCAGGGCCAGGTAGTTCACCAGGGTGTTCAGGGTTTTGGCCTGGGGAAGGGGCCGGCATCCCGGATAGGTGATGGCGGTCGCCCCCAGCGTGTAGAAGGTGGTGGGATAATGGGGCAGGACCATGGGCAGGATGTAGACCAGCGCCTCATCCTCGCCGTTGGGCCCAAAGGCCACGATGCGCAGCAGGGACTCGGTGATATGGTCGAGCCGGATCAGATGCTCCACCCAGGCGCGCAGTTGCGCCTGCGTGTACGGGAGCGGCATTTCGATAATCTGGGCGGAATGGAAGAGCCGGTCCAAATGATCGTCCAGATGGAAGGGGACGCCGGCATCTACCTCGATGGACTCATAGACGCCGAAGCTGTAGAACAGGGCGGAGTTCAGCACCGAGATAGTGGCTGACGCCTTCGGCAGGACCCTCCCGTTGAGGATAATATGCTCCGATATGATCTCACCCGCCATATGTCCGGGTCCCTCGACGCTTCTGCAAAATGTATGCCGGGGCGGGGGCCGCCGGCCGTGCGGATTATTATACCACGACACCGCCGGCCGGCCAAGATACGGGCCGGCGAATTGGACAGCACCGCGCATGTATGGTACATTTTACCCACATCCAACGGCTGAACATGTATCATTGGCTCGGACGCCGGCAGTATCCGTACACAAAGGAGTGTCGCCATGTTCCGCATCCTGGCCATCAATCCCGGTTCCACATCTACCAAGATCGCCGTTTTCGAGGACGAGACGCCGCTCTTCACCGAAGTTATCCATCACGACGCCCAGGAGCTGGCAAAGTACACCCGCATTTTTGACCAGTACCCCCTGCGCAGGGACGCGGTATTGAACGCCCTTCAGCGCCACGCCATCCCCATCGCCTCCCTGCATGCGGTGGTCGGGCGGGGCGGTCTCCTGCGGCCCATTGAGAGCGGGACATATCTGGTCAACGAGCGCATGTTGGCCGACCTGCAGGCCCCGAAAGAGCGCGAGCATGCCTCGAACCTGGGCGCCGTCATCGCCCATGAGATTGCCGTGCAGGCCGGCGTCTCCGCGTACATCGTTGACCCGGTCTGCGTGGACGAGTTCGACGATATCGCCCGCATCTCCGGCCTGCCGGAGATCGAGCGCAAGTCCCTTTCCCACGCGCTGAACATGAAGGCGATGGGCCGGCGCGCCGGCAAAGACCTGGGCAAACCTTATCACGAGCTGAACCTGGTCATCGCCCACATGGGCGGCGGCATCTCGGTCAGCGCCCACCGCAAGGGCCGCATGGTGGACGTGAATCAGGCGCTGGATGGGACGGGGCCGTTCAGCCCGGAGCGCGCCGGCGGCCTGCCCGTGGGCGACGTGGTGCGCATGTGCTATTCCGGCAAGTACACCTATGAGCAAATGATGCGCAAGATCGTCGGGCAGGGCGGGCTGGTAGCGCATCTGGGCACCAACAATGCCACTGAGGTGGAGCGGCGCATCCTGGCCGGCGATGCCCACGCCCGGCTCGTCTATGAGGCCATGGCCTATCAGATCGCCAAGGAAATCGGCCTGGCCGCCACCGTGCTGTACGGCCAGGTGGATGCCATCGTGCTCACCGGCGGCCTGGCGCATTCGGAGATGCTCATCAACTGGATCCGGCCGCGGGTGGAATGGATCGCCCCGGTGCTCGTCTATCCCGGCGAGGATGAACTGCTGGCCATGACCCAGGGTGTCCTGCGCGTCCTGCGCGGTGAGGAGCCGGCGAAGGAATATTGAGAATCGGCTGTTGACCAAATTGGTAATTTGATATAAGATTGCGGCAGGCCATTCTGCTCAGTGAGCTGTCCAGGACGAGGGGAGATCACGATGGCGCAGGAAACAAAGTCAGAGGCCGCACGACAGCCCGTCATTCTCTGCATCGAGGACGAGCCGGAGATGATCGACCTGATCCGGCTGATCCTGGAACGCCGGGGGTATAAGGTCCTGGGGGCGGTCGGGGGCGAAGAGGGCATGAAAGCCCTGGAAGCTCAGGTGCCCGATCTCATCCTGCTGGACCTGATGATGCCTGACATGGACGGGTGGGAGGTGTTCCGGCAGGTACGGGCGAACCCGCGCCTCCAGCATATTCCCGTGGTGGTGGTCACTGCCAAGGCGCAGTCCATTGACAAGGTGCTGGGCCTGCACATTGCCAAGGTGGATGATTACATCACGAAGCCCTTCGGACCTCAGGAGCTGATCGAGGCGGTGGAGCGGGTGTTGAGCCGGCAAGCCGCTTCCTGACGCGCACACCTGGCAGTGCGTCAAGAGGTCACGCCGGCATCCTCCCCCTCATCATCCACGCACAGCTCCTCGCGGAAACAGACCGGCCCCCGCAGGATATGGTGCACCTCACAGGTGCGGGCAGAGTTGTATAGAATGCGCTGTTCGCGCGGACTGTAGCTCGAGGACAAGTGAATAGTGTTCTCAAATGTAACACCGCCCCGGCCGTCCGGGGCGGTTTGCATGCGCACGACCACCGAAAAGACGCCGGCCGGCATCCCCTTCGCGGCGGCGACCGCCGCCATGGTCAGCACCATTCAGGACGCCAGCGCCACCCCGATCAGCTCCACCGGACAGAGGCCGGCGGCCTGCACCGCCACCTCGATTTTGCGCCGCACCAGCAATTGCCGGCCGGCAAGCTCCACCAGGGCCTCGCCGGCCGGCGTAAGGGTCGCCCGAACCTCTCGCCTCTCCCACTCCATGAAGCCGCAACCGCCGCCGAAAGGGTCGTCGTTATTTGCCGTACTTCGCCCGCTCCGCGGCGATGAACTCCGCGAAGGCCGGGTCCTGCGGCTTCATCAGCTTGTCCAGCTCCGACGGGTCCGACATCTCGATCTTCACCAGCCAGCCGGCCCCGTACGGGTCATGGTTGACCTGGGTGCTTTCCCACTCCAGCTCCTCATTGGCGGCGACGATCTTGCCGCTGACCACCGCTTTAATGCGGCCAACCCACTTGCCCGATTCCATGGACATAAACGGCTCGCCCTGCTTGACCTCGCGCCCTTTGCGGGGGACCTCCACATAGACGATTTCGCCGGCCAGGCTCTGACCGAAATCGGTCAGCCCCTGGGTGACCACCGAACCCTCCACGCGCGCCCAACTGTGTTCGCGGTCGTACAGCAGATCATCGGGGAAGTTGTACTGGTCGATGTTCATGGTGTGCTCCTTTTCCGGGCTTTAAGATATGGACCGATGAAAACGCGTATGGGCAGAGAGAATCAGCCGGGCGAACGAACGCCGGCATCGGCCAACGCAGCAAATTCCATTTACGGCAGTTCCGGAGCCTGCTCATCCATGTGCTGGAGTTCACCCTCATCCAGCAGTCGCTCCCGCGCCCGCAGGTACACATCGCAGGTGTGACATTTCTGCTCCTGCCGGCAGGTCATGGAGGCGATGGCCCAGCAGGGCGTGGTGCGGTCACGGCGCGCCTCACAGTTCTGGTACTGCTCGGGAGGACAACCGCGGATCTCCCAGCAGGGCATCAGCGCCAACAGCCGGCGGATGCCTTCCTGATTGAGGCCCTGTTCGTGGATCAGGTAGCGGATACAGCGGATCCAGCGCAAGTCATTGTTGGAATAGATACGGCGGTTGTTGCGGCGGGCGGGTTTGACCAGGCCGGCGGCCTCGTAGAGGCGCAGAGTCCTCGGGTGGACGCCCAACAGTTCTGCCGCGGTAGCGATGGTATAGACCGGGCGGTTATCCTTACTGCTCATGGTAATCTTCCCCCTCCAATCATCCCTCACCAGGTCAGACCAGCACAACAAATATTATAGCACTGAGTGGCCGCATTGTCAAAACAAATGTGTATATTTTGGGGTATAAGACCATCACTCTTTGACGACAATCTCCACGGTTGGGCTTTCCAGCCACTCGCCGGCCTCCGTGCGGCCGCGCGCCCGGAAGCGGTGCCGGCCGGCTTCCAGCTCCCAGCGAGCCGCGTACGGCGGGGACTCCAGGCGCGCCAGCAGGACATCGTCCACGTACAGCTCCACCGGCGTCAGGCGCAGGCCGGGCTGTACCTCCGCCAAGACCTCGAGGCGCTGGGTCTGGCGCGGCAGGGCGGGGTTCAGACGATAGACATCGCCGGCGGCGGGGCTGGCCAGCCAGATGGGCGATGGGCCGGCCGCCCGGCTGATCGCATAGGAAGGAGGATGAGAGGTGGGCGGTTGAGGCAGTTGTTCCTGCCGCGCCCATGCCTGGGCTTCCGCCGGCAGTACCAGGTACACCCGCTCCACCACCTCCTCCGCCGGCGTGGACGCATCCGCGAGCTGGCCGGTGCGGCGGTCAATGTGAAAACGCTGATGCAGGGGACAGGTTTCTGTCGGCTGTGTGCCCTCGATAAACCACTCCAGCCGGCGGTGTGGACAGTCAGGGTTGGGCAGGAGGCCGGAGACGGCGCAGACCTCCACCTGCACCAATCCGTCGGGGCGGGCAAACCCCCGCCGCGGCCGGCCCTGATGGATGCGCAGCATGATGTCGTGCCAGATGGGGCCGGCGCCGCTGACCCCCGAGACGCCGTACATGGGGGCGTTGTCGGCATTGCCCACCCAAACACCGGTCACGTAGTCCGGGGTATAGCCAATGGTCCAGTTATCCCGCCAATCGGTGGTGGTGCCCGTCTTGACCGCCGCCGGCCGGTCCAATCTCAGCCACGGCGACGCGCCGAAGCCCAGCCGGCGGGCCTGCGCGTCCGCCAGAATGTCGGTGATGAGGAATGCTGTCTGTGGAGTGATGACCTGGGAGGAGGGGCCGGCCTGCCACTGGCGCAGGATGTTCCCCTCCGCGTCCTCCACGCGCGCGATGGCGCGGATCTCCACCCGCCGGCCGCCGGCCGCCAGGCCGGCATAGGCCCGCGTCAGCTCCAGCAGGGACACCTCTCCCCCACCCAGGGTCAGCGTCAGGCCGTAGCGCTCGGCAGACTGGAGAGAGGTGATGCCCAGCCGCGCACACAGGTCGATGACCGGTTGTACGCCGATGTCGCTCAACACCCGCACCGCCGGCAGGTTCAGCGATGAGGCCAGCGCCGTGCGCGCCGAAACCGGCCCATGAAAGCGCAGGTCGTAGTTCTGCGGCGCATAGACCTTGCCCTCGGCGGTCAGGAAAGTGGTCGGGATATCGAGGATCATGGTGGCTGGCGTGTAGAGGCCGCTTTGGAAGGCCGTGGCATAGGTGAAGGGTTTGAGGGCGGAGCCGGGCTGGCGCAGGGCCAGCGCGGCGTTCATAGCGCCGCTGATGCGGGCATTCGTATAGTCCGGACTGCCGACCATGGCCAGAATATCGCCGGTGTTCGGGTCCAGGATGACCACCGCGGCGTTGTCCACGCGCCGGCGCACCCCCTGCTCGTCCGGCCGATTCAGCTCCTCCAGGCGCCGGCGCGTCACCTCCAGTGCAATGCGCTGGAAGTCCAGGTCAAGGGTGGTGTAGACGCGCAGGCCGCCCTGGCGCAGGCGGTCGGTTCCCAGCTCGCGCTCCAGGATGCCGGCCACATAGGCGGAGAAATGGGGCGCTTCCAGCAGATATGGGAAGGGGGAGGAGGAGAAATACAGCGGCTCCCGCGCCGCCTGTTCCGCTTCCTCCTCCGTGAGATAGCCCTGCTGAACCATGAGGCGCAGGACCACGCGCTGACGTTCCATCGCGGCGTCCGGATGTTCCAGCGGGTTGTAGGCCGCCGGCGACTGGATCAGGCCGGCCAGCAGGGCCGCCTGGGCCAGGTCCAGCTCCGCGGCCGGGACGCCGAAATAGGCGCGGGCGGCGGCCTCGACCCCAAAGGCAAAGTTGCCGAAATAGGTCTGGTTGAGATACAGCGCCAGAATCTCATCCTTGGAGTAGCGGCGGGTCAGG
Organism: Anaerolineae bacterium; assembly: GCA_014360855.1. Taxonomy (NCBI): domain Bacteria; kingdom Bacillati; phylum Chloroflexota; class Anaerolineae; species Anaerolineae bacterium. Next base: position 658 of record JACIWP010000060.1, on the reverse strand, counting down.
CGATACGCCAGGGTGGCCTCGCGGATTTTGCGGCGCAGGGAGGTCTCATAGCGCTCTTCCGGCGAAAGCAGAAGACTGCGCACCACCTGCTGAGTGATGGTACTGCCGCCGGCCACCACTCGGCCGGCGCGCAGATTCAGCCACAAGGAGCGCAGGATGCCGCGCGGCGAAAAGCCCGGGTTCCGGTAAAAGGTGGCATCCTCCGTGGCAATGACCGCCTGGCGCAGGTGGAGCGGGATGTCCTCCAGCGAAAGCGGGACGTTCTTGCCGGCCTCCGGGTGGATCACCTCATGGATAACCCGCCCCTGCCTATCGTAGATAAAGGAACTGGGAGCCGAAAGGCGCGCCGACACTCCCTCCACCGGCGGCAGATCGCACACCAGGAGGGCATAATACAGGCCGGCGCCCCCCAGGAGGAGCGTCTCCAGCACCAGGGCCAACAGCAGGGCAGCCCGCAGGAACCTGCGCACCCGAGAGGGCCGGCGCTCGGTTGTCGAACACGCCGTTCCCATCATCTCACTCGGATTCAGCGTCATAAGAGAGGCCTTACTGCCAGGACGCTGAAAGGGGGAGCAAAGTTCCCGCCGGCGCCCTCCATCTCAGGAATAGACGCGCTCGCGCCGGCGCCAGCAGGAATCCTTCAGGGCACACCGATGGC
>JACIWP010000059.1 GCA_014360855.1 Anaerolineae bacterium | reverse complement strand
TTCGAAAAGGAACTGCCCCTCGCCCGGGAGCTGGGACTGCCCCTCATCGTCAGCATGGGCTACACCGCCCGCCAGATCGCCGCCCTCGCCCCCAAGGTGCGGCCCTTCGCTGATGCTATCGAGCTTTCGACCCATTACCTGGGGGATGACCCGCGCCCCATGATGGAGGCCATTGACGCGGCCAAGTCCGGCGCCGGCAAACCCGTCATCGTCAAGCTGTCCCCCATGCGCGACATGAAAGCCGCCGCGCAGGCCGCGAAAGAGGCCGGCGCGGACGCCATCGCCGCCATCAACTCCTTCGGCCCGACCATGGGCATTGACATCGAGACCGGTCAGCCGTGGATGGGAAGCGCGGACGGCTACGGTTGGCTCTCCGGGCCGGCGCTCCGGCCCCTCGCCGTGCGCTGTATCTTCGACATCGCCCGCACCGTGGACCTGCCGATCCTCGGCGTGGGAGGGGTCAGCCGGGGCACGGACGCCATCGAGCTGATCATGGCCGGCGCCTGGGCGGTGCAGGTCTGCACCGCCGTCATCCTGCAGGGACACAGCGTTCTGGGGAAAATCGCCGGCGAGATCAACCAGTGGCTGGACAGCCACGGCTACGTCAACATCCAATCGGTGCGCGGCCTGGCCATCGAGCGCATCGCCCAGCGCGCCGGCGTGCGCACTCAGGCGCGCCCGCCGGAATTTGAGCCGGAACTGTGCACCGGCTGCCGGCTGTGCGAGCAGAGCTGTGTCTACGACGCCATCCATGTGGTGGACGGGCTGGCGCAACTGGACGAGGCGCGCTGTTGGGGATGCGGCCTCTGCGTGACGCGCTGTAAGCCGCGCGCCCTTTCCATGCGCTATGACTGAACGGGAGATCCGCACCGCGTCCGCGAGCGTCCGTCAGGCCTGGATCGCCGGCCTCGTCGGACTGCTGGCCAATGGGACGGCCATGCTGGTGCTGGCCGGCGTGCACTCCCGCTCGGCCGGCACCAGCCCCCTCCTGCGCTGGCTCCCCTTCCTGGCCCAGGAACCGCTGGGCATGTGGTGGTTGTGGGGCTGGTTCGCTTTCTTCTTGTTTCTATCGCTGATCGAGATATCGATGATGGCGCTGGCTCTGCGGGCCATGGCGCGCTCCTCCGCGCGCCGGCCCCTGCTCCTGACGGTGGTCGCCTTTGTCTTCTTCCCGGCGGTATACGCATGGCTGAACTGGCTGTTCAACATCAGCCTAGTTCATTCCCTTATCATTGCCGCCGGCGGCCTCCTGCGCCTGCTTATTGCTCATTTCTCGATCCAATAGGGCGTCTCATGAAGCGGCTCGGCGCCGGCGGCCGTGATGAGATACCCGTTCTCGACGCGCAGTCCGCCCCAGGGCGCGTGGAAAATGGGAATATCCACCGAGATCACCATATCCATCTCCAGCACGGCGTCACTGCTGGGCCCGAAGATGGGCGGCTCAAATTCAATCACCCCCACGCTGTGGACGCCGGAATATAGGAAATACTGCCCCAGCCCGCCTTCGGCAACGACGCGCTGGCCGACGGCCTCGACCTGCCGGCCCTCGATGCCCAGGCGCAGTGCGCGGAAGCACGCCTCCTGCGCCCGCACGGCGACTTCCAGCGCATGCCGCACCTCCTGACCGGGGTCACCCACCAGCACCAGCCGGCCGATAGCGGCATGATAGCCCTCATAGCGCGGGGCAACGGTCAATAACACCAGGTCATCCTTCGCAATGCGCCGAAAGGTGGAGCGCGCCAGGATGGGCCGGCTGTTGGGGCCGGAGGTGACAATGGTATCAATCCCCGTCCCCTCGGCGCCGGCGCGGCGCATCGCCGCCTCGATCTCCGCCGCCACCTCCCGCCATACTTTGGACCCTTGCCCAGCGCTGGGGATATTCTTCCGCCGGGATCGTGGGCATCTTCTCTTGCGGAAACATGTTGGATTCTCCTTTGCCATCACCCTTCGACCGCTTCTCAACCCATATTGTATCACAAGCCGCCAAATGGTGCGCGGTGCTGGAACCACGGCGGCCCAGCCTCTGATCATTAACAAGCCACGATTTGCCAGGTCGGCCGGGGACTCATACAATGATTTTTATACGACCGAAGCAACCCTGTAGTGGAGCGGAGAATGGCCGGCCTCTCATCTTCTCCCAACCGGCGCGCCTACGGCATCGCCGCCCTCCTGGTGGCGGTGCTGTTATGGGGTTCTACCTTTATCATCACCAAACTCATCCTGCAGTCCATCGGACCGTTTGCCCTCACCTTCCTGCGCTTCTTCATCGGGTTTCTCGGCCTGCTCCCCTTCGCACTGCGCCAAGGGTTCCGCCCCTGGCTCATCGTCCAGCCGGCCTTCCTGCTCTTCGGCCTGACCGGCATCGCCCTCTTCTACAGCCTGCAGAACCTGGGGCTGGTGTACACCTCCGCCGGCAACGCCTCCCTCATCGAATCCAGCATCCCGGCCGTGACCGCCCTCCTGTCCGTGTGGTTCCTGCGCGAACGCCTGCCGGCATGGCGGTGGCTGGGCATCGGCTTGAGCATCGCCGGCGTAGTCCTGGTAAGCTCATCCAGCCCATTGGGTGCCGGCTCCCTGCTGGGAGATGCCCTGGTCTTCGGCGCGGTGCTGGCCTTCGCGGTCTATACCGTACAGGGCCGGCGGTTAGTCCTGGACTATCCCCCGGTGGTCACCACGACCGCCAGCTTCGGCGCCGGCCTGCTGTTCCTCCTGCCCGGTCTGCTCTGGGAAAGCACTGCCGCCGGGCTTCCTCACCTGGGTATTCCCGGATGGGCAGTTCTTCTCTATCTCGGGCTGGGCACATCCGCTTTACCGATGTTCCTCTGGAACTACTCCCTCCAGTCGCTGAATGCCTCTGAGGCCGCGCTGTACACCAGCCTGGTGCCCGTCGCCGGCCTGGCCTTCGCCGTGCTCTTCGGTGAAGGCGTGCGTCTGCTTCAGCTCCTGGGCGGTGCCATGGCCATCGCCGGCGTCTGGCTCGGCCACCACTCCGCATCCGCGGTTCATTCACCGCAACCCGAAGCTTCCTCCTTACAGGCGGCTGTGCGAAATGAAAGAACCCTCTGAACCCCGCCAGAAAGTGCTGTGGGTCAAGCCCGAATACCTGCAGGAAATCCTCGCAGGCCGCAAGACCATCGAGGTGCGGGTAGGCTATTCCAACATCCGCCGGCTCCAGGCCGGCGATATCCTCCTGCTCAACCAGGAACATCCGTACCGCATCCGCCGCATCTGCATCTATCCTGACTTCGAGCGCCTGCTGGCGCAGGAGCCGGCGGACCGCATTGCTCCGGGCTTATCCGCGCAGGAACTCCTATCCGCCCTGCGGGCGCTCTATCCCCCCGAAAAAGAGGCGCTGGGCGCGGTCGCCATCGAGCTGGAGCCGGCGTCCCCTATCCGATGACCATCACCCCGCAGGTGACGGTCACCTGGTCTGGCCCTTAACACCCGCCCGCCCGAACATTTGTCAGATTCCCCCGCCTGTGTTAGACTCTTCCGATGATACCTGTCCTGCCAGAATCGATATTCTACCGCAGTGCTCTCTGGGAGAAGCTATGCGCGTCCTGTTCGTCGTAGATCAGATAGACTATGAGCCTCACGGCATCATGCATCTGTCCAGCGCGCTGAAGGCCGCCGGCCATGAGGTTCGCCTGGCCATCGCCGCCTACCAGGACCCGGTGAAAGTCGCCCAGGAGTGGCGGCCCGGCATCGTTGGATTCAGCGTCATCACCGGTTCCCACCGCAAATACCTCGAACTCAATCGGCGTATCAAAGAGGCAGTGCCGGTCTTCTCCGCCTTCGGAGGGCCGCATCCCACGTTCTTCCCGGAGATGATCGAGGCCGACGGGGTGGACGGCATCTGCATCGGCGAGGGCGAAGAGGCGTTGGTGGACCTGGCCAATGCCCTGGACGCCGGCACTTTCGAACCCACCATCCCCAACTGGCACTTCAAATGGAACGGCGATATCGTGCGGAACCCCGTGCGCCGGCTGCAAGCCGACCTGGACGCGCTCCCCCCACCCGACCGCGCCCTCATTTACGACGCGGACCCGGTCTCGCGCGCCAGCCGCATCAAACACTTCATCGCCGGCCGCGGCTGTCCCTACCGCTGTACCTACTGCTTCAATCACGCCTTGCTGGAGCTCTATCGCGGCAAAGGCCCCTTTGTCCGCCTGCGCTCGGTCAACAGCGTGCTGGAAGAGATCAAACAGGTGCGCGAGCGCTACGATCTGGAGTTCGTCGTCTTCCTGGACGACACGTTTATCCTCAACCGCAAATGGTTGCGCGAGTTCACCGCGCAGTACCCGCGCCAGGTCGGCCTGCCTTTCTTCTGCAACGTGCGCGCCAACCTGGTGGATGAGGAAATGGTGCAACTGCTGTCCCGCGCCGGCTGTCACTCGGTGAGCATGGGCGTGGAGGTCGGGAACGAGCAGGTGCGCAACGAACTGCTGAAGCGCGATATGACGCGCGAGCAGATCCTGAACGCGGCGCGCCTGCTCCGCCAGGCCGGCATCCAGTTCACCACCACCAACATGATCGGCCTGCCCAACACCACGTTCGAGAACGACCTGGAGACCCTCGACCTCAATATCGAATGCAAGCCGGCCTACGCCCACGTCATGATCTTCCAGCCTTACCCCCGCACCGCGCTGGGCGAATATACCCGCGAGCATGACCTGATGTACGGCTCCTTTGACGACTTCGGCGAGGTGGCCTGGGACGATTCGGTGCTGAAGTTCTCGCCCGAACACAAGCGCAAACTGCGCAATCTCCAGCGCTTCTTCGCCATACTCGTGGAATGGCCGGCCCTGCGCCCCTTCGTAGAGCGCTACCTCCTCAATCTCCCGACCAACTGGTTCTACTGGCTTCTCTACAAGCTCTGGAAGGGCTATGCGTTGAAACAGCGCGTGCATCCCGTGCGGCTCTCCCTCAAAGAAACGCTCCTGCTGGTCTGGCTCTTCCTGCGCATCAAGTCATAGGCGGAAAGGGCTTGTGATGAGCCTGGCCTGTCCTATCTCCTCTTCCTTTCGCCGCATATATGCCCGGCTCCCCCGCTGGGCATGGGGGCTGGCCGGCGTCATCCTGCTGGGACTGCCGGCCCTTATCCCGTTATGTCAATCCGGCTACTTCTCCTCCCACGACGGCCTGCTTCACCTGTACCGGCTGATGGGATTGGATGGGGCCGTGCGCGCCGGCGTGCTCTACCCGCGCTGGTTTCCCGACTTCGCCTTCGGCTACGGTCACCCTATCCTTAACTTTTACGGGCCGCTGTCCTATTACACTGCCCTGTGGTTCCGGGGCCTCGGCATGGGGTTGATCCCCGCCATGAAAGCCGCCTACGCCCTCGCCGGCCTCGCCGCCGGCGCGGCCATGTACGCCTTCGCCTATGAGAGCCTGCATGGAAGGGTTCTGCCGGCCGTGGCCGCCGGCGCATCCTATATCTACATCCCCTACCACCTGGCCGACCTGTACGTGCGCGGCGCTATCGCCGAATCGCTGGCCTTCGTCTGGTTCCCACTCATCCTCTGGGGGTGGGAGCGCATCCTACGGCACTGTCGGGCCGGCGTCCCCCTGCTGGGAGTCAGCCTGGCCGGCCTCATCCTCACCCACAGCCTCTCGCTGGTCCTCTTCGGCCCGTTCCTGGCGCTGTACGTGCTGATCACGCTTCTCTCCCATCGTCAGGAAGCGATTCCCCTGATCCGCCATGGGCTGATGGCCGGCCTGCTGGGCCTGGGGTTGAGCGCATTCTACTGGCTCCCCGTCCTGCTGGAGAGCCAATACGTGGGGCTGGCCGGCGGCGCTTCCGCCGGCTATCAGCGCCATCTTGCCCCCATCGCCGGCGCCCTCTCTCCCTATTTCCTGTACCGCTACTTCCCGGCGCAGGGCACGCCGGCAGAGCACCCTGCCGGCCTGATAGCCTCCCTGGTCGCGCTGGCCGGCCTGCTCCTCGGCCTGCTCCGCATCCGGCGCATCTCCGCCCGTATCCTGGGGCTAATGGCCCTGGCCGCGGCCGGCGGCTGGTTCATGACCACTACCGCCTCCCTCCCCCTCTGGAAGCTGGGCGAAGCCCTTCTGAGCTATCTCCAGTATCCCTGGCGGTTCATGGCCCTGCACGCCTTAGGGGCTGCCTGGCTGGCCGGCGCCGGCGTTTCCGTCATCCAGGACATGATAGGCGCCCGTCCGGCCCGCCCGATCGTCAGCGCGACTGCCCTTGCCAGCGTCGCCCTGATCGTGCTCTCCTCGCTGGCTCGTCTGCCGTATCAGGCGCTGGCACTGGACGATGATGCAGTGACGTACCAACGCATGTGGGCGGAGGAGCGGGAAGCAGGGCAGATCGGCACCACCTGGACGGGGGAATACCTGCCCATATGGGTGCGGGAACAGCGCTGGGCTATCGGCCGTTCCTGGCGCGACGCCGGCGGGCCGGACCTCGCCGAGGCGGCGGCGCTCCGCCCCCCGGACTCCGCACACCTCCTGGATGCGGGGTATAACCGCCTGGACCTCACCGTCGAAAGCGCCCGGCCGGCCAGCCTGGTCCTGCATCAGTTCTATTTCCCGGGTATGGCGACCTACATTGACGGGAAGCGCACGCCGGCCTACCCCTTCGGCACCCTGGGTCTGGCGGCAGTGGACATCCCTGCCGGCGCCCACCAGGTGCGCTGGCGCCTCACCCCCACCCCACCCCAGCTGTGGGGCACCCTTCTTTCCATTGTTTTCCTCATCGCTGGGATGGTACGGTGGATCACGGGTCGGGGATGGGATTCCCTGCGTGCGAGGAAGGGGCGGGGCCTCCTGTATCTCGCCGGCATCATCGCCGTACTGCTCCCGCTGTTCCGGCCGGCGCTGGCGTCCCGCACCGGCACGACATGGGAGAATGTGCAGGCCGATTTCGAAGGACAAGCCGTACTGCTGGCGGCGAGCAGGCCTTCCGTCTCCGCCACTGCCGGCTCCCAGCTCCCGGTCACCCTGTACTGGCTCGCCCGCACGGGCTTCGCCGAAGACCTGGTCACGTTCGTCCATCTCACCTCGCTGGACGGCACGGTCCTGCTGGCGCAGTCGGACCATGAGCCGGACGGGGGATTTACTCCCACCACCCGCTGGCTCGCCGGCGAGATCATCCCGGACCGGCACTCCCTCGGCGTTCCGGCCGGCCTCTCCCCCGGCCGCTACGCCCTTTACGGCGGGATATACTCCTATCCCTCCCTGCAGTTGCTGTCCATCCGCTCGGCGGAAAAACCCATCCACAGCGGGCGGGTCTTGCTGGGCTATGTGGAGGTCAGAGCGCCATGACCGCGCAGGGACAGCGCCGGCCTTCCCCCATCCTGCTCATCCTGCTGGCCTTTTTCGTGCTGGCGGCCGCGTACAGCGTCGTCGTGCCGCTGGGCGAAGGGCCGGATGAAGCACCGCACTTCACCGTCATCCGCTATATCGTCCAGCACCGGCATCTGCCGAGCACGGCGGAAGAGCATGAGGCCTTTCAGCCGCCGCTCTATTACCTGCTCGGCGCCGGCTTGACCTCCTGGGCCGACTACGACGGGTACATCATCAAGGCCAATGCCGATTACTCGCTGGAGCCCGGCCGGCCGCACAACCTACTGCTCCACACCTCCGAGGAATCCTGGCCATACCGCGGCTGGGCGCTGGCATGGCACATCCTGCGCCTCTTCTCCGTGCTGTGCGGCATGCTCACCGTCTGGGCCGTGTACGCGCTGGGCCGCGAGGCTTTCCCGGCACAGCCGGCCGCGGCACTGCTCATGGCCGGCATCACCGCCTTCTCCCCCGGCTTCCTGTTCCTCTCCGCCATGGTGAACAACGATAATCTGGCCACGGCCATCAGCGCCTGCCTGCTCTGGCAGTCCGCCCGCGTCATCCGCGGCCGGCATGAGGGCTGGCGCATCGCCGGCCTGGGCATTGGGCTGGGGCTGGGCGTGCTCTCCAAGGCCAACGTCGGGCTCACGGCTGTTCCCATCGGCGCCGCCCTGGCCTACGCCGCCTGGCGGCGGGAAGGGAGCCTGTCGGGCACGCTCAAGCGGTTACTGGGCTGGGGGGTCATGGCGGCCGGCCTGGCGCTGGCGGTCTGCGGCTGGTGGCTCTGGCACAACTACCAGACGCACGGCGACCCCACCGGCTGGTCGTTCATCCTGCAGACCAACGCCCTGCGGGAAGGCCCGCTGACGCCGGCGGTGCTCTGGTGGCTGGCAAAGGGCCTGTTCACCTCGTTCTGGCTGCGCTGGCAGGGGCTGGCACTGCCCGGCTGGCTGTATGCCCTCCTGCTGGCGCTCTGCCTGACAGCCGCGGCCGGCTGGGTTCGGCTGGCTGTGCGCCGGCGGCATATTTCGCCGGAGACCTGGGCTATCCTGACCATGCTGGCGTTACAATGTCTTGCGGTGCTGGCCGCCCTGCTCAAGTGGACGGCGACGGTGTTGGGCACGGACCAGGCGCGCCTTGTGTATCCCGCCCTGCCGGCCATCGCCCTCTTCCTAGCGAAGGGCCTGCTGGCCTGGGTGCCGGCGCGCCGCCAGGACACCACTGCCGGCGCGCTGGTGACGGCGTTTGCTATCTTCGGATTGGCCACGCTGATCGCGGTAGTCGCCCCGGTCTTCGCCCCGCCGGCGCCGATTTCCGCAGAGGAACTGCCGGCGGATGCGGTGCGGCAGTCCGTCATGTTCCAGGGCGGCGAGCCGCCGGCGGCCATCGAGCTGGTGGCATATCGTTTGCGGACGCCGGCGGTGCGCGCCGGCGATTGGGTGGTCGTAGAGCTGTTCTGGCGTGCACAGGGGAAGGTCGCCAGCGACATCTGGCTCTCGATGTCGCTGGCCCAGGATGTGAATCACCCGCTGGTGGTCAAGGACGGTTCGCCGGCCGCCGGCCGCGACACCACGGACCGCTGGCCGGCCAATGTCATCATGCCGGCGGAGCACTGGCTGCGCGTGCCAGAACACGCCGCGCCGGGGGAATACACCCTCTGGCTGGGGCTGCATCCGTTCGGTAGCTGGGATTGGCTCACCCCTGCCCCGTCTCCAGACCCCTACCGCCTGCCGCTGACCACTGTCCGGGTGACGCAATAAAATAAAGGGGGCGCAGTGACTTTCACTGCGCCCCCTGGGTAGTGCGGGCGGACTGCCGGCTACTCGAGCTTGTCCTCCCAGCGGATGGGAGAGAAGGTCAAGCCGGTCAGCACCTTCGGGTAGAAGTCGGTGGACTTCTGCGGCATCTTCTCCCCCTTCGCCGCACAGGCGGCCACTTGCTGAGGCTTGGTGGGGTTCAGCAGGAAGAGGAAATTGGCCTCGCCGGCAGACACCGCCGCGTAGCCCGGACCAGGATCGCGCAGGTAGTCAATGTTCTCCTTGCGCTCGATGCTCTCCTTGGTCAGCCCCATGATGTGCTCCAGGATGAGCTCATGCAGGATGGAGACATCCAGGGCCTTCCACTCGGGGGCGCGCGGTTCCTTGACCACCTGGTCCATGGCGGCCAGATCGCGCAGGATCAGCAGGTAGTACCCTTTGCCATCATAGAAGCCGATGACATGCGCCTGGTTCGCCAGCTCCCGCATCCTGGCTTCCAGCGCCTCGCGGCTGGGCATTTCCTGCACGTCGAAGTACTGGCGGGCTTTCTCCAGGATTTCGCCGGCGCTCATGCGGGTGTACGAGTGAATCAGGCGGTGCGTCGGCAGAATCACCAGGCCCGGGTCGCTCATGCTGACCAGCGTCGCCATGACGTAGTTGAAGGCGTGCTGTTCGGTCCAATCGGGATGCTTGGCGCGCATCTCATCGCGATAAGCCAGCGCCGTCTCATAGCGGTGATGGCCGTCGGCGATGATCAGGTTGCGCTTGGACGCCATCTCCTCCTGAATGGCCGCCAGCACCTTCGGGTCATCGACGACCCAGACTTTGTGCCGCACATCCGCCTCGCCCACCGCCACCGCGTCAATGTCGGGCTCCCGCTGGATGTGAGCATCCAGCAGTTGGTTGATGCGGTTCTCCGGGTCCGGATACAGGATGAAGATCTGCCCCAAGTGGACCTCCATCGCCCGCAGGAGGTTCAGACGGTCCACTTTCGGCCCGGAAAGCGTGCGCTCGTGCGGCAGAATAGTCCCCTCGTCAAAGGGCACCAGCTTGATCATCCCGATGACGCCGCGCCGTGCCAGGCGGTCACCCGTACCCGGCACCGTGAACTCCTCGGTGTAGGCGTAAAAGCACGGCTTGGGGTCGCGGGTCAGGACGCCCTCTTTCAGCCATTCATCGAAGTACTTGCGGGCGCGGGTGTAGACGTTGTTGGTCTCGTTGTCATCGGGGAAGCGCTTGCCCAGGCTCATCCGCACGACGTTATACGGGGAGAGGTTGTAGTACGTCTCCTGCAGTTTCTCGTCAATGCGGTCATACGGCAGGGCGATGACCTTGTCCAACTGCCCCACTTTGGCGGGGTTATAGCGTACTGCTCGGAAGGGTTTCACAACGGCCATGAGCCACTCCTCTGCCAAAAGGATTGCGGAATATCAGCCGGCATGCGCCTTGGCGAACTCGATGACGATGCTGGCCACCTCGTCGCCCACCCGCTCCTGGGCCTCCTTCGTCTGCGCACCGATGTGCGGCGAGCAGATGACATTGGGATGGGAGACCAGGGCCATGTTGTTGGTGGGCTCTTCGGCGAAGACATCGAGGGCCGCGCCGGCGACTTTGCCGCTGTTGAGCGCCTCCAGCAGGGCCTCCTCATCCACCGTGCCGCCGCGCCCGCAGTGCACGATGTAGACCCCATCCTTCATCATGGCGAACTGCTCCCGGCTCAGCATGTTCGCCGTCTCCGGGGTCAGCGGCACATGCATGGAGATAAAGTCGGAGGTGCGGAGGAGCTCCTCCAGCGGGACCTGACGGGCACCCGGTACTTCCGTGGGCGTGCGGCGGTAGAAGATGCAGTTCATGCCCAGAGCGCTGGCGCGCTTGATGAGCTCCGCGCCAATACGGCCGGCGCCGATGACGCCCAGGGTCTTGCCGGCCAGCTCGATGCCCTGGAACTGCTTCTTCTCCCACTTGCCGGCCTTCATCGAGGCGGTGGCCTGCGGGATACTGCGGGCCAGCGCGAACATGAAGCCCAGCGCCAGCTCCGCCACCGAGGCGGAGGATGCCGCCGGCGTGTTCATCACCTTGATGCCCTTGGACTCCGCATACTCCACGTCAATGTTGTCCAGGCCCACGCCGCCGCGCACGATGAGCTTCATATCGGTGGCGGCATCAATGGCCGGCTTGCGGAACTTGGTCGCCGAGCGCACAATGGCCACGTGGAAGCCGGGCACCGTGGCGACCAGCTCTTCCGGGGTCATGCCGGTCTTGACGACGACTTCCAGGCCGGCGTCCCGCATGGCCTTCACAGCGCTGTCCGCCAGCTTGTCACACACCAGAACCTTCATGTCACTCCCTCCTTGTCCCCTTCTCGCGGTCAGCTCAACTTGAGGATGTCTTCGATCTGGGCGGTCAGCCAGCGCAGGTCGTCCAGGGTCAGATCGCCCATGTGCGCGACACGGAAGCATTTGCCCTTCAGCGGGCCGTAGCCGTCGGAGATCATGGCGCCGCGCCGGCCCAGCTCCTCGTTGAGCGCCTTGATGTCCACCTCGCGGGTGTTGACGATGTTGGTGACGGTGAGGGACAGATAACGTTCGTCGGAGAAGAGCGCCCAGTACTTGCGGGCCCAATCCTGGACGTATTTGGCCATTTCTTTATGGCGCTGCCAGCGGTTTTCCAGGCCTTCCGCCAGGATGTCGTCCATCTGCTTGTTCAGAGCCTGGATGAGGCTGATGGCCGGCGTCGCCGGGGTCTGATTCTTCTGATAGAACTTGTACATGTCGATGAAGTCGAAATACTTGCCGCGATACGGCACCGTTTCCGCCTTCTTGAGTGCCTTATGGCTGACGGCGCAGACGGTCAGTCCGGGCGGCAGGGCGAAGCACTTCTGCACGCCGGCCAGCAGGACGTCAATCCCCAATCGATCGAACTCGATCTTCACGCCGGCCATGGAGCTGACCGAATCCACCAGGAACATGACGTCCGGGTACTTCTTCATCACCTCGGCGATTTCCTCAATGGGGTTCATCACGCCGGTGGAGGTCTCGTTGTGCACCACCGTCACCGCGTCGTATTCGCCGGTGGCCAGCTTCTCATCGATCATCTCGGGCAGGACGGCCTTGCCAATGGGGACTTCCAAGACATCACAGTCCTTGCCGTTGGCTTTGGTGATCTCATGCCAGCGGCGGGAGAATTCGCCGCAGACGGTGTTGAGGCACTTCTTGGCCACGCAGTTGCGGATGGCCGCTTCCATGACGCCCGTGGAAGAGGAGGCGAAGAGGAACACGGGTTGGGTGGTGTAGAGCAGTTGCTGGAGCTTCGGGGTGACCGCCGCCTGCAGGTCGGAGTACTCTTTGGAGCGGTGGCCGATCATCGGCACGGCCTGCGCCTGCAGGATTTCCTCGCGCACATGGGTCGGACCAGGGATAAAGAGCTTCTTGTACATCGGTAACCCTCCTTTGTGAAAAATGATTCGGGATATGTGTGCCCTTATCGTCAGCCGGCAGAACTGCCGGCGAAACCCCTCGGCCGCTCCAAACAAAAAGTGGGAACAGGAAACCTGCACCTGTATCCCACTCTGTCCCTGGACCTGAGAGATTTCCCCAGAGGTGGTATGTGGCATAAGAAGCTGGGGTTGCCCCTTCGGTGTGGCGGCCACATTGTGTGGCGCCAGCTCTCCAGAGTGCGCCTCAACGCGATCCTTTTGCCTGAGAGTTTAGCAGGTGCGCGTGCCATTCCCCTTCGGCGGCCGGCCGGGCCGGCTCTCTCTCGCGCTGAGGTGTGAATATTCACTTGACGAAATAAAGCTTCAACTAATCCATTATAAGTGTATCATAACCTGGCAAACTTGTCAACGCCGGGCTTTCGCAACAACCACCGGCCAGGTGACTGTCTCCAGGACCCAGATGCAGCTGGGTCTTACCCACTTTTGACAGTACGACGTCCTCCTGCTATTTGGTAGTTGCGAAACCAACCATAGAGCAGAGAGGGCGTCGTGACACTAACATACCATGATGTACTGGCATTTG
>JACIWP010000058.1 GCA_014360855.1 Anaerolineae bacterium | reverse complement strand
GCGGCGCCGCGGCCTCCTGTTGGACAGCGGCCAGCTCCCCTTCACGAGGCTCCTTCACCCCGGCGCGTAGGGAGAGGCTGTTCAGGACATGCTCATAGGTAAACCCCTGCGAGAGCATATCCCGGACGGTGCGCAGTACTGCGACATCCTCCTGCGTATAGCGCCGGTGGGTGTGGGAGGCGGTGCCGGCAGAGGTGTGGCCGGCGCCGAACGAGAGGAATTCGGCGAAGCGGGTGGACCAGCGCCGTAACGTCGAGGGTGAAATGCCCAACAGATGAGCGACTTCGCCCGGTGTCAACACGTTCTGCTCCGTCATCGTTTTCCCCTCTATAAAGGTAATGGATACGCGCCTTCTCTGGGGTTGGGGTTACCCTGCGCGTTGCGCCAGCCAACCATTGTTGATTATAATGTGCGGCAGAAGGAATGACAAACTGGGCCGGCGAGAGGAAGCGGCTCGATGCGCACCCTGGCCAAAGTGCTGTACGATTTCGACGAGGTACATCTGCGGGCCATCGCCTGGTTGCGGGGAGCGGAAGCCAGCGGAACCAGCCGGCCGGAGCTGGCCGGCCAGCTCGCGGAGGCCCTGCTCCGCGAGGACTCCATCCAGCAGGCCCTGCGGGGCATGACCCCGGAGGAGCGGCAGGCGCTGGCCGACCTCCAGCGCGCCGGCGGCGCACTGCGCGCCCACGTCTTCCAGCACCGCTACGGCCCCATCCGGCGCTTCGGCCCCGGCCGGCTGGAGCGGGAAAAGCCCTGGCTGGCGCCGGCCGGCCCGGCGGAACTGCTCTGGTTCAAGGGCTTTCTCGGGCGCGGCTTCGCTCAGATGGGCGAGGATATGGTGGAGACCATCTTCATCCCCACTGACCTGCTCCCCCTACTGCCGGACCTGTCGGGGGAGCGGACCGCCGGCACCTACCCCGAGCCTATCGCCGAAATGCCAGCGGACACCCAGTGGAAGGCCGGCGCCGGCCTGATGGATATCCTCCATATCCTGCTGTTCATTCAGCTCTACCGCCCTCGGACGGGAGAGGGCGTTCCTCTGGCGGAATCGGAGGCACAGCGCCTGGCCGGCCGTCTCTCCCAACCGGACGCGCCTTATGTCAAGACCCGCTTGGCCCTTTTGCTCCAGCTCTGCCAGGAGCTGAACCTCACCCAGGCCAAAGAGGGCCGGCTCTCACTGCATCCCCAGTCCAGCCGGCAGTGGCTCAAGCTTCCACGCTCCTATCAACAGCGCTCCCTGCTGGAAGCATGGCGAGAATCCAGCGAATGGAACGACCTCCGATATGTGCCGGGCCTGCAGTGCGAGCCTACCGGCTGGTCCAACGACCCCCACGCCTCGCGCCAGCGCTTCCTCTCCCACCTGAAGGGGCTGGTCCCTGACAGCCCGTACCGTATTGCCGACCTGGTCGAATACCTGCGCCTGGAAGACCCCGATTTCCAGCGGCCGGACGGAGATTATCAATCGTGGTACATCCGGGATGCGGCATCGGGGGAGCTTCTGCGCGGCTTCGAGACCTGGGACAAGGTGGAGGGGGCTTTGATCCGCTTTTACCTGGAAGGGCCGCTGTTCTGGCTGGGAGCGGTGGAGCTGGGAGAGGACCCCGCCGGCGCCCCCACCTATTTCCGCCTCACCGACGCCGGCGCCCGCTTCATCTCCGGCGCTCCCGAACCGGAACAAGCCCTGCCGGCGCCGGCAGTCCACCTCCATGAGGGTCTCGTGCTGGAACTTCATCCAGAGAGCCCGCTGTACTACGCCCTGCAACTGGCGCGCTTTGCGGAACGCGCCGGCCACGCACAGCAGTACCGCATCACGCCGGCCTCCCTCCTGACCGCCCGCCAGCAGGGCATTAACCTGCCGGCCATCCAGCGCTTTATCGAGCATGCCTGCGGCCGGCCGCTGACCCAGCCGGAGCAGGAGATGCTGGCCCGCTTGTGGGAAGCGGGAACGCGCCTCCGCATGACGCGCTGGGTCGCGCTGGAATTCGCTGACGCGGAGGTGCTCGGGTGGCTGAAGGAGCGACTGCCGGCCCTCTTTGCGGCGGCGGTGGAACTGGGGCCGGCGAAAGTGCTGTTGCCCGAGGCCCAGGCGCGCCGGCTGGCCCGCGAGGCCAAATCCCTCGGCATCGCCTTCATGTTCACCACGTAAAAAGCGGGGCCGTTGCGGCCCCGCTCCCTTGTTCCCTGAGATGATGGCTAGTGCTGAGCCTCTTCCTGCGCCAGCTTCTGCAGTTCGCGATACGCCCGCAGGTAGTTCATGGCATAATCGTCGCGGCCCAGCACCAGGTCCGCCACGGCCAGGGCTAGGCGGGACTTGCGCGGGTTGACGATGGGGCAGTTCATGCCGGCGTACACCGCCATAGCCAGGAAGCCGGCGTTGATGACCTCGCGCTCAGGCAGGCCGAACGAGGCGTTGCTGGCGCCCAGGGTGATGTTGTTCCCCAGCTCCTTGCGCACCAGCTCGATGGTCTTGAGGGTGATCAGGCCGGCCTTGGAGTCGGCGCCCATGGTCAGAGCCAGGCAGTCAATGATAACATCCTCGCGAGCGATGCCAATGGCTTCCGCCCGATCCACGATCTTCTTGGCGATGGCCAGGCGCTCGTGCGGGTCATTGGGGATGCCCTTGTCATCCATGGTCAGGCCGATGACGGCGGCGTTGTATTTCTTCACGAGGGGCAGGATACGCTCGAGCTTTTCCTCTTCGCCGTTGACGGAGTTGACCAGCGGCCGGCCAGGGCACACCGCCAACGCCGCCTCGATGGCCTCCACGCTGGAGCTGTCGATGCAAATGGGGACATCCACGACCTCTGCGACAGCCAGCACCGCCTTGGGCAGGAGGTCTACCTCATCCACGCCGGCGGCGCCCACGTTGACGTCAATCACATGGGCGCCCTCGCGCACCTGGGCGACGGCCTCGCGGCGCACGTACTCCAGGTCGCCGGCGACCAGCGCGGCGGCCAGCTTCTTGCGGCCAGTGGGGTTGATGCGCTCGCCAATGATGACCGTGAGGGCATCCGGCTGAATCACGACTTCCTTCTTGGTTCCTCTGAGAACGGTTTTCATGGCACTCTCCTCTCTTTCAACAAGAAATGAACGCCGGGGAATGAAGCCTGGGATACGGTGAGCACAATATCGATTGTCTGTATACCGCCAGTATATTCGCTATATTACCAGCAAAGCCCATTCTTGTCAACTACATTCAGGAGGCGTGTTGGCCTCGGGAACGCGCCAGAGGCCCCATGAAAGGTGACAGTCACTTGTAAGGTGACTGTCACCTGACTGTTACCTCAGTCAGCGGATGGGGATGACCGGCTCCTTTTTCGCCTGGCTGAGCACCTCAACGCCCTGCTCCGTCAGCAAGACAAGGTCCTCGATGCGCACCCCACCCCACTCGGGGAGATAGATGCCAGGCTCCACGCTGAAGACCATGCCGGCCTCCAGGGTGTGGTCGGAAAGCGGGCTGAGCACAGGCAGTTCGTGAATGGCCAGCCCCACGCCGTGCCCCAGCCCATGGCCGAAGGCATCGCCGTAGCCGGCCCGCTCGATGACCTCCTCCGCCAGCGCATGCGCCTCGTTGCCCTTCATGCCGGCCCGGAGGTTCGCTTGGGCGCGCTCCTGCGCCTGCCGCACAATCCCGTATATCTCCATGAAGCGCGCATCCGGTTCCCCCAGGATAACGGTACGGGTCAAATCGGAGCAGTAGCCCTGCCACACACAGCCGGTGTCGATGACGACGGGCTGGCCGGCCTGCAGAGGCCGCTCGCTCGCCTTCGCATGCGCCATGGCAGACGCCGGCCCGCCGGCCAGGATGACGTCGAAGGACAGTTTCTCAGCGCCGGCCTGCCGCATCTCCTGCTCCAGCTTCCAAGCCAGCTCCCGCTCGATCATGCCCGGCTGCATCATCTCCCGCAAGATGTCAAAGGCCCGATCGGTCAGCGCCACCGCCTTGCGGATCGCCGCGATCTCCTCTGGTTCCTTGACCGCCCTCAGCCAGCGCACCACATCCTTGGTGGACACCAGGTCAATCTGCTCTGGGATGGCCTGTCGGTACGTGGTGTACGCGTCATACGTCAGGTGATCGCCCTCGAACGCCACCTTGCGCGAGCCCAGACGCTCCAGGATATGGGGCAACAGCTCTTCGAGCTTGCCCTCGATCTTGACCAGCTCGAACAGGGGGGCTTCCTGGCGGGACTGCTCATAATACCGAAAATCGGTGGCGATCAGGGCGGCTTCCTGGGTGATGAACAGCACGCCGGCGGAGCCGGTGAAGCCGCTCAGATAGCGCCGGTTCTCCGGCTGGGTCACCATAAAGGTATCCACACCCAGCTCCTGCATCTTCTGCCGCAGACGGGCCAATCGTTCGGGAATCATGATTCCTCCTTCTTTTGTGACGGCGTGGGTGAATCGGGAACGTGGGCGATATCGGCCGGCTCTTCGCCGCCGGCGCGCGGATGCGCTTGCAAATAGACCCTGCGCATGTGGCGCTGACTGACATGGGTGTAAATCTGCGTGGTGTACAGGTTGGCATGCCCGAGCATTTCCTGCACCGCGCGCAGATCGGCGCCGCCCTCCAGCAGATGAGTGGCGAAGGAATGCCGCAGTACATGCGGGGTAACCCTTTTCTCGATGCCGGCGGCGCGCGCCAGCTCCTGCAAGATGCCCTGCACTCCTCGCGCCGAGAGGCGCTCCCCCCGCTGGTTCAGGAACAGCGCCGGCGACGGCCGGCCGTGCCGACTGCCGGCGGCGAGTTTGGGACGCGCTTCCTGCAAATAACGTGCTAGCGCGGCCTGGGCCTGGCGCCCCAGGAACGCCACACGCTCTTTGGCCCCCTTCCCCCAGACGCGAATCTCCCCCGCCGCCAGGTTGACACTGCTGACATTCAGGGAGACCAGCTCGCTGATGCGCACGCCAGCGGAATACAGTACCTCGAGAATGGCCGCGTTGCGGATGCCCAGCGGCGTCGAAAGGTCCGGCGCGGCCAGCAGGCGCTCCACCTCTTCCACCGTCAGGTACTGGGGCAGGCGGCGGGGAAGCTTGGGGCCGGCGACCCGCTCAAAGGGGTTCGCCACCACCCAGTGGATCCTCTGCAGATAGCGGAAGAACGAGCGCACCTCCGAGACGCGGCGTGCCACGCTCGCCTGGGCATATTCCTTACTGCCCAGCCAGGCAATATACCGCCGGGCCACGGCACGGGTGACCTGATTCAGGTCGGAAACGCCCTCTTCCTGGACGAACTCCAGGAATTCCTGCACCTCGCGCTGGTAATTGCGCAGGGTATAGGTCGAGGCGTTGCGCTCCGCCATCAGGTAGGTGAGGAAGCGCTGGAGGCAGGCTTCCAGCGTGGGCTGGAGCGCCGGCCGCTCTTCTTCATTGGTTGCGCGTCCTCTCCGCGCCACATCCGCCCCCTATTCGCTCACCGCCTCGCCCACGGGCAGAGAATCGATCTCGAACTCTTCCTGACAGTGGTAGCACTTGGCCCATCCCTTCCGGTCCACCACCAGCAGGCCGCCGCATTGTGGACAAGCTGTGGATAACGGTTCCTTCCAGATGGTAAAACCGCAGGCTGGATAATTGGAACAGCCGTAGAAAGTGCGGCCGCGGCGGGTGCGCCGCTTCACCAGGTCTCCCCCGCACTCCGGACAGCGCGCCCCGACCTTTTCGGCATACGACTTTGTATTCTTGCAGGCCGGGTAATTACTGCAGGCCAGGAACTTGCCAAACCGCCCGTACTTGATGACCATGGGACTGCCGCACTGCTCGCAGACCTCGTCGGTGACCCCCTCATCCAGCTCGATCTTCTGCATGGTCTGGCGGGCCTTTTCCAGCTCCTGGGAGAACCCGGCGTAGAAGTCCTTGAGCACGGGCACCCAGTCGACCTCGCCGGCCGCGATGCGGTCCAGGTTCTCCTCCATCCGAGCCGTGAAATCGTAGTCCACAATGTCCGGGAAATGCTCCACCAGCAGGTCATTCACGATCATGCCCAACTGCGTGGGCACCAGCCGGCGGTCCACCCGTTCCACGTAGCCGCGCGCCTGGATGGTGGAGATGATGGGCGCGTAGGTGCTCGGCCGGCCGATGCCGCGCTCCTCCAGGGCGCGCACCAGCGTGGCCTCGGTGTAGCGCGGCGGCGGCTGGGTGAAATGCTGTTCCGGCAGTAGGCGGATAAGGTCCAGCGGGTCCCCCTTTTCCAGCGGCGGCAGGTCAATGGGGCTTTCGCCCTCCGCCGGCGCCGCGTCCTCATCCCGCGCTTCCTCATATACCGCCAGGAAGCCGGAGAAGCGCACCGACGAGCCGCTCACCCGGAAAAGGTAGGGCATTTGCTCCGGAGAAGGGCCGGCGTGAATGTCCACCGTCAGCGTGTCCAGCTCCGCCGGCGCCATCTGGCTCGCCACAAACCGCTTCCAGATCAACTCGTATAGGCGGAACTGATCGCGATTCAGGTACGGACGCACCTTTTCCGGCGTGCGGAACACCGAGGTCGGGCGGATAGCTTCATGGGCCTCCTGTGCGCCCTTCACCTTCGTCTTATAGACCGGGGGGTGTGGGGGCAGGTACGATTCCCCGAATGCCTGCTGGATAAATTGGCGCGCTTCCCGCTGGGCAACCTCGGCGACATGCACCGAATCGGTACGCATATAGGTGATGAGGCCCACCGGCCCCTCTTTATCGCCAAGAGGGATGCCCTCGTACAGGGCCTGCGCCACGGCCATGGTGCGCTTGGCGGTGAAGCCCAGCCGGCGTGAGGCTTCCTGCTGCATGGTGCTCGTGGTGAAAGGCGGAGAGGGCCGGCGCTTGCGCTGGCCGCGCTTGATCCCCGCCACGCGGTACAGCGAGCGCTCCAGCTCCTCGATGACCTGGCGGGTCTCCGCCTCGTTCTTGAGGTCTACCTCAGCGCCTCGAATGCGCGCCAGCTTCGCAATGAAGGTCTTGCGTGACTTCGGGACAGGTTCTTCATGCTTGGCCAGCTCGGCGCTGATGGACCAGTACTCCTGCGGGACGAAGGATTGGATCTCGCGCTCCCGCTCGACGATGAGGCGCACGGCGACGGACTGCACGCGGCCGGCGGTGGTGCGGTTGCGCACGCGTTCCCACAGCAGAGGGCTGATCTGATATCCGACCAGCCGGTCCAAGATGCGGCGCGCCTGCTGGGCGTTCACCAGGTTCTGGTTGATGTCGCGCGGGTTGGCAAACGCCTCCTCGATGGCATCGCGGGTGATCTCATGGAAGACCACCCGCCGCGCCCGGGAGGGATCAATCTTGGCCGCCTCCAAGAGGTGCCAGGCGATGGCCTCTCCTTCCCGGTCCGGGTCAGTGGCCAGGTAAATCTCCTCCGCCTTCTCGGCCTCCTGCGCCAGCTTCTTCACCACCGCTTTTTTCTCGTTGGGGACGCGGTACTGGGGCCTGAAGTTATCCTCCACATCCACCGAAAGCCGCGAGCGCAGGAGGTCGCGCACATGGCCGATAGACGCTTCCACCTTATATCCTTTACCCAGGAAGCGGCCCACGGTGCGCGCCTTCGCCGGCGACTCCACAATCACCAGCTTGCCGGAGCGCTCGGGCGGGTCCGGCGGCGCCAGGTTCTCATGCGCCGGCGTGCGGCCGAGGCGCGTCAACGTTGTGCCGCACTGCGGACAGCGCCCCCGGGTGATGGGCTGGCCCCTCTTGTTGAACGTCGGGACAGGGTCTGCCAGGGGCACCTTCATCCGACATTTCAGGCAGTAAGCCTCCAGGGTCTCTTCCGTCATAGGGAACCTCATTCACGAAGTGGTCTGGAAGGGCCGGTGGGGCGGTCCAAGGGCGTTTGCACCGTGCTGACATACTGCATGCCGCCCATCTGCCGCACCAGCCCCTTCAGTTCCATGATGGTGAGGGTACTGCTGACCACATCAATGGTAAGCCCAGAGCGCCGGCCCAGCTCGTCAATGTGCATCGGTTCCTCGCCCAGGCAGGCGAGCAAGGCGCTCTCTGCCGGCGAGATGTCCAGGACGCGCTGTGCCTCCTGCTTGGCCGGCAGCATTTCCAACTGCAGACAGCGCACGATATCCTCATGGCTCACCACAGGGATAGCGCCCTCTTGAATGAGCCAGTTGGTGCCGGACTGACGAGGGGAAAGGATACTGCCGGGCACGGCAAAGACATCCCGGCCCTGCTCGGCGGCAAATCGGGCGGTGATGAGCGCGCCGCTCTGACTGCCGGCCTCTACCACCAGTGTGGCGCGCGCCAAACCGCTGATGAGCCGATTGCGGGGCGGGAAATTACGGCGCTCCGGCAGAGTGCCAAGCGGATATTCCGAGAGCAGGGCGCCGTGCTCGACGATTTCCTGGGCCAGCCGGCGGTGCTCGGGTGGATATATCTGGTCCAAGCCGCACGCCAGGACCGCGATGGTGCGCCCGCCGGCCTCCAGCGCGGCGCGGTGCGCCTCGCCGTCAATGCCCAGCGCCAGGCCGCTGACAATGGTGACGCCCATCTTCGCCAGCGGCGTCACCAGCCGGCGTGTGACCTCACGGCCGTAGCCCGTGGCATAGCGCGTGCCCACCACGGCCAGCGCCCATTCGTCCGCCGGCGTCAGCTCGCCCTGCACGAACAGCACCGGCGGCGCGCTGTCCACCGCGCGCAGTAAGCGGGGATACTGCGGGTCATCCCAGGTCAGGATGGTGATGCCGCGCTCCGCCAGGCGTTCGCATTCCCGTTCCAGGTCCAACCGCCGGCGGGCGGAGGTAATTTGCTCCACGGTGCGGCGGTCCAGGCCGGCCTCCCGCAGGGAATCAGCCGGCGCCTCCCAGGCCGCCGACATGCTCCCAAAGGCCTGGAGCAAGAGGCGAAAGCGCGCCGGCCCCACGCCCGGCACCATATGAAGTCCCAACCAATATGCCCGCTCGTCCATCATTGCAGGAATCCTGATGGCGCTATCCACCGTTGCGCTGTGACGGGGCCAGGATATCATTTCTGTGGGGGTTTGTCAAGGCACCAGGCCTTCCATCAGGTGGACGACCATGCAGCGTGCCTGGCGGTCAATAGAGAGGACGACCTGGGATATCGCTGGCAGGAGCAGGGGTTTGCCCTGCCAGTCCACGACGTAGACGTCGTTGGCGCCGGTCTCGATGACTTCCGTGATCCGACCCAGGCGTTCGCCGGCGTCCGTCCACACTTCCAGCCCGATGATCTCGTGGATATAGTACTCATCTTCGCCCAGCGGCATGGCATCTTCGACGCGGATATACAGGATCTGATCGCGCAGTTCGCCGCTGGACTCCGGGGTATCATGGCCGGCGAATTTCAACAACCACTGCCCCTTAAGGATGCGGCCCTGCTCCAGCCAGATGGGGCGGTAATCCTCACCGACGTAAAAGCGGCCGGGCCGGCGGAAGCGTTCGGGGAAATCGGTCCACACGTCAATTTTGACGAAGCCGCGCACCCCCCACGGCCGGCGGATGCGCGCCACGGCCAGGTAACGAGGAGGCTCAGAAGCATTTCGCCCCTCTGAGCCCCCCACTCCCTGCCCGTCGGTTTCTGTTGGTATGGGATCGTCCTGCACCGGCATCTGGCCCTTCATTCAATCTCCAGGAACACGCGCTTGCCCTCTTTCGAGGACTGCACCTTTAAAAGGGCGCGGATGGCATTGGCCACGCGTCCGTTCTTGCCGATGACGCGGCCGATATCGTCCGAGGCCACATGAAGCGTGATGGTTACAGAGCGGCCCGACTGCCTCTCCCGCACGCGAACCTGTTCGGGATGTTGGACCAGCGATCTGGCGATATATTCGACAAGCTCTTTCACTGCCCAGCGTCCTTTCTTGGCCGGCGGAATGCCTCCCGCACGTCCAGCCAGGTTGAATTACTGCGCCACCGCCTTCTTCTTGGACGCCTCGAACTCATCCATCACACCGACCCGGCGCAGAAGGCGCTCCACCGCCTCGGAAGGCTGGGCGCCCTGACGCAGCCAGTACAGCGCCCGCTCCTTCTCGACGTGTAGGGTTTCGGGCTCGGTGCGCGGGTTGTAGTGGCCGATAATCTCGATAAAGCGTCCATCGCGCGGCGCTTCGGCATCCGCCACCACAATGCGGTAGCTCGGTTGTTTCTTAGCTCCCATTCGACGAAGTCTGATGCGTACCATGCGTTTGCTCTCTCCTTATGCAAAATCGTGCGAATGATGGAATTGACTTTACTGGAACAAGGAAAACAGGTCGCCCCGCTTCGGGGTCTTGCCCAACTGCTTCATCATCCTCTGCATTTGCCGGAACTGTCCCAGCAGTTGGTTGATATCCTGGACGGTGGTGCCGGAGCCGCGGGCAATGCGGCGCTTGCGGCTGGCGTTGATGATTTCCGGCCGCCGGCGCTCCTCCTTCGTCATCGAGTTGATGATGGCCTCCACCTTCTTGAGCTGTTGCTCCGTGACCTCCGGCGCCAGGTCTTTGCTGACCCGTGCCATGCCGGGGATCATATCCAGCAGTTGCGAGAGCGGCCCCAGCTTCTTGACCTCATGAAGCTGTTCCAGGAAGTCCTCCAGGGTGAACTCGCCGCTGACCAGCCGCCGGCCCATCTCCATCGCCTTCTGCTGGTCCATGGTCTGCTCCGCCTTCTCGATCAGGCTGAGCACATCCCCCATGCCCAGGATGCGGGAAGCCAGGCGGTCAGGGTGAAACTCCTCCAAGGCATCCGGCTTCTCGCCAGTGCCCAGGAACTTGATGGGCACCCCGGTCACATGGCGCATGGAGATGGCCGCGCCGCCGCGCGCGTCCCCGTCCACCTTGGTCAGGATGAGACCCGTCAGCCCCACCCGGCGGTGGAACTCCTCGGCCACGCGCACGGCATCCTGCCCGGTCATGGCATCGGCGACCAGGAGCACCTCCGCCGGCTGGACCTTCGCCTTGATGGCCTCCAGTTCCGCCATCATCTCATCGTTGATATGCAGGCGGCCGGCGGTGTCCAGCAGTACGACGGTATAGGCCGCCTTGCGGGCATGCTGGACGGCGTTGACGCAAATTTCCGGCGGCCGGCGGTTGTTCGGCTCGCTGTATACGGGGATGTCGAGCTGTTTGCCCAGCACCTCAAGCTGATGGATGGCCGCCGGCCGATAAATGTCCGCCGCCACCATCAGAGGCCGCTGTCCCTGTTTGCGCAGGCGCAGTGCCAGTTTAGCGACGGCGGTGGTCTTGCCGGCGCCCTGCAGACCAACCAGCATGATCACGTGCGGGATCGGCCCGCTCAGATTGAGCTTGGCGCCCTCGCCCAGCGTGGCGATCAGCTCCTCATGCACGATCTTGACCACCTGCTGAGCAGGGGTCAGGCTCCGCATGACCTCCGCGCCGATGGCCCGCTCCCGCACCCGCTCCAGGAAGGCTTTGACAACCTTATAGTTGACATCGGCTTCCAGGAGCGCCAGGCGCACCTCGCGCAAAGCGGCGTCGACATCGGCTTCGGTCAGCCGGCCGCGCGAGGAAAGCTTATCAAAGACCGCCTGCAGTTTCTCGGTTAGATTCTCAAACATCCCCTGGATATCCCAACGCAGTGCACAGCAGACGAGCGGCCAGTGCCGGCCGCTCGACCCTGTTTTCCCATTCTAGCCGAGTACGGCGATTTCGTCAAATTCCTTGCCGCCCAGGTCAGATGCATGGTCCTTCAGAGGACAATCACCTGGACCTGCGCAAGCCGGATAATTGCCGGCCTCCCCGGATTGTGCTATGATTGCGTCCAGCGCACAGGGAGTAAAGGCCATGCGGGTGATGATTGTGGATGACCAGCGCACCACCAGGGCAGTGCTGCGCGGGTTCCTGGAACGCCATGGTCATGTCATCGTGCGGGAAACTTCCACCGGCGCCGAGACGCTGGCCGCTCTGGAAGAATGCCAGCCGGATGTGGTCCTGCTCGACGTGGAACTGCCCGACATGAGCGGCATCGAGGTGGCGCGTCAAATCATGGTGCGCGTTCCGGTGCCGGTGGTCATGATCAGCGCCCATGAGGAAGATGAGCTGGTCCTGCAGGCCACCCAGGCCGGCATCCACGCCTATCTGACAAAGCCCATTGACGGACGCGACCTTCAGCGCGCGCTTATCGTCGCCCGGGCACGCTTCGAGGACATGCGCACCATGCAGAGACTGCGGCGGGCGGCGGAACAGCGCGCCGTTCGCCTGGCATTGGCCCACGACATCGTGCGCTACCTGGCCGGCATGGCCGGCTCTGCCGGCGAGGGCCTACAGGTTATCCTCCAAAGGGTGGCCGAACGCATCCAACAGCAATTCGGCTATTTCGAGGTCATTATCGCGCTCATCGAAGAGGAAGCACTGGTCATCACTGCCGCGGCCGGCGAGCAGGTGCACCCAGCAACCATTGGGTTCCGTATCCCCCTCTTCCCCGAGGGCCCCAGTATGATGGCCTGGGCCGCCCGTCACGGCAAGACGCTGTTGGCACCCGATGTGCGCCAGGAACCGCGCTTTCTGCCATGTCCCTGGGATCCCCAGACCTTGTGTGAGTTGTCTGTTCCTCTGTATGTGGGAGAACGAGTGCTGGGGGTGCTGGACATTCAGAGCACAGCAGTGGGAGCACTGGATCAGGAAGACGCGGAGATCATGGAGATCCTGGCCGGCTCCCTAGGTGCGGTCATCGACAACGTGCGTCTGATGGATGAACTGCGGGAACATGCCCGCCGGCTGGAAGAGGCCAACGCCCAACTCATCACCGCGCGCGAGCAGTTGATCCGCAATGAACGGCTGGCCGCCATCGGCCAGGTAGCCGCCGCCGTCCAGCACGAGGTCAGCAACCCGCTCACCGCCGTGTTGGGCAACGCGCACTGGCTGGCGGAACGCGCCGACGTGCCGGAAGAAGTGCGGGAAATCCTGCGGGTCATCGCCCGCGAATCACTGCGCATCCGCGACGTCCTGCGCCAATTGGATGAAGTGCAGGATCGCCTGGTGCCCTACGTTGGCGGCGCCCAGATGTTGGACCTGCGGCATACTCAGCCGCCGGATACCTCCGCGGCACCACCATCTTCCCCTTCTACCGAGCATTGACCTGTTCCCCTGACACAATCACGCGGCGAAGCGACATCGAGGCTCCCATGACGCGGTACTCCGCTTTCGAACTGGCCATCATCGCACTCCTGACCATCCTGGTCCTAGATTTGATCGGGATTGTGGCACTGGCCGTGGCATATGTCGGGCCGGCGGCACACCTGGTCCTGTGGATCATCGCCGGCTTGTCGGGCTTCATCGCCG
>JACIWP010000057.1 GCA_014360855.1 Anaerolineae bacterium | reverse complement strand
GCCGGCCTGCGGCGCTGGCTGGAGAGCAAGCGCTGGGACAATGCATTGGACCTGAGCAATTTTGCCGGCACAGATTGGGCACTGCTGGTGGCGGTGCTGGGGCTTTCGTGCCTGGGCGTCCTGATGATTTACAGCGCCTCGCTCCCCGGCCGCTTTGTCCCGCTGAACGAGTCGCTGAACTATTACGCCGTCCGGCAGATCCTCTGGATGGTCATCGGCCTGGCGGCGATGGGCTTGTTCTGGACGGTGCGCTATTCGTTCTGGAAAGAGTGGAGCGTCGAGCTTCTGATCGGCTCCATCAGCGTGCTCCTCCTGGTGCTGTTGGTGGGCGATAAACGGTATAACGCCACCCGGACGCTCTTCAACGGTTCCTTGCAACCGAGCGAGTTCGTCAAGCTGGCAATGATACTGTACGCGGCCATCTGGCTGTCATCGAAAAAGGATAAACTGCAGAGTTTCAGCTTCGGGCTGATACCCTACGGTTTCATGTTTGGTGTGGTAGGTGGTTTGATTTTCGCCCAGCCGGATAAGAGTACGGCGCTTCTCCTGCTCATAGTGGCGGTCGCGATGTTCGTCATCGCCGGCGCACATCCGAAGGAAGTGGCGGTTATCCTGCTGGTGATCGTGCTGGTGGCGGGGATCACCATTTTCTCCGCCGGCTATGCCCGGGATCGCACGGAAAGCTTTATCAATCGGTGGAGCCAGCCATCATGGGTGGACCCCGATGACCAGGCGTACTGGTTCATCCAGAGCCTGCGGGCCGGCGGCATCTTCGGCAAGGGGTTGGCCGGCGGTGAGGTCAAAGCCAACGTGATCCTGCCCCATTCGGACGGTATCTTCGCCGTGATCGGCGAAGAGTTCGGCCTGGTGGGAGCACTGGTGGTGCTGGGCGTGTATATGTGGATCGCGTGCAAGGGGCTGGAGATTGCGCGTCGCGCGCCGGATATGATGAGCATGCTGATGGCGCTGGGCATTACGGTGTGGCTGACCCTGCAGGCGTTCATTAACATTGCGGTAGCGGTCGGCGCGGCGCCGGTGACTGGCATGCCGCTCCCGTTCCTGAGTTACGGCGGTTCTTCGCTGATCAGCGCGCTGGCCGGCGTGGGGGTTCTGCTGAATATATCGCGATATGCGACCGGTGAGGAAGGTGCCGGACATGCGAGCAGTGCTGTGTGGTGGCGGAACCGGCGGACACGTCTATCCCATCCTGGCCGTCGTTGAAGCACTGCGTCGGCAGGAAGGGGATGGGCTGAACCTGGTGTATACCGGCATGCCGGGCAGTGTGGAAGCCCGCCTTGCGGCGCGCGCCGATATCCCGTTCGAGACCGTGGAGAGCGGCCAGATGCGGGGGCGGGCGCCGTGGGATGTCGCCCGGAGCCTGGTGCGGCTGGCGCGCGGCATCGGGCAGGCGCGCCGGCTACTGAAGGGGTTCCGCCCGCATGTGGTCTTCACGACGGGAGGTTATGGCGCGGCGCCGGTGCTCATCGCCGCCCGCCTGGCGGCCGTGCCGGCGCTGATCTTCCTGCCGGATGCGGAGCCGGGCCTGACGGTCAAGTTCCTCAGCCGGCTGGTGCCGAAGGTGGCGGTGACCTTCCCGGAGGTGCAGGCCTTTTTCCCGCCGGGCAAGACCGTAGTGACCGGCTATCCTGTGCGGCCGGAACTGCTGAAGGTGGGGAAGGATGAAGCGCTCCGCCGGCTGGGGCTGAAGGGCAACCGCCCGATACTGCTGGCCTTTGGCGGGAGCAAGGGCGCACGCAGTATCAACCGGGCAGTGGTCCAAGGGGCGGCCAGCCTGCTGGAAATGGCGGATGTGGTGCATATCACGGGCAGTCTGGATTATCCCTGGGTGGCGGAGGCGCGGGCCAAAATGCCGGCGGAGCTCCAGGCGCATTATCTCGTGTTCGAGTATCTGGAAGAGGAGATGGGATGCGCGCTGGCGGCGGCGGACCTGGTGGTGTCGCGCGCCGGCGCTTCCACCCTGGGGGAATTCCCCGCCTTCGGCCTGCCCAGCGTGCTGGTGCCCTATCCGTATTCGGGCCAGCATCAGTACGCCAACGCGCGGTTTCTGATGGAGCGCGGCGCGGCGGTGATGATGGAGGATAAGGACCTGCCGCGGGAACTGGTGCCGGCCGCGCGCCGACTGCTGGCGGATGAGAGCCGGCGCCTGGAGATGGGGCGAAAGGCCGCGGCCCTGGCTCAGCCCGGGGCGGCGGAGCGCATTGCGGCGGAACTGCGCCGGCTGGCCGCCGGCGGGGAGGGCTAAATGGGGATCATCACCATTGATTATCAGACCATCTCCCTGATCGCCGTGCTGATGTTCGCATTGGTGGGCTTCATGCGCGGGTGGTTGAAGGAGGCCGTCACCACCGTACTGCTCGTACTGCTGGTGGCGGTGGTGTTCAAGCCGGAGCTGGTGACGCCTTTGCTGGTAGTCGCGAATCAGATCGTGAAGCTCCTGAAGGCGGTGTTGATCAATCTGCCGGGAGGGCCCAAGCCGGCCGCCGGCGCGCAGGCGGAGCTGAAAGATATCTTCACGCCGGAAAATCCGTATAACTTTCTGCTCTGGACCCTGCTCTTCCTCATCGGGCTGTCCTATTTGGGCAGTAAGGTGGCCTTCAAAGATGAGGGGCTTTCGCCGCTGAGCCGGATCCTGGGTGGGGTGCTGGGCGCCTTCAACGGCTTCATCGCTGTCTCGCTGTTCCGGGAGTTCTTGGTGCGTTATTTCCAGGGCCTGACGATGGAACAGCGGGCGGCGATGGCGGCCCTGCAGGCCGGCGCTCCTCCGCCGCAGGGCGTTTCCGTGGCTATCCAGAACGTGCCCCAACAGCCCTTTCTCCAGAGCGTCGCTCCCTGGGTGATTATCTTGATGGCCGCCATACTGGGGTTGGTGGTGTTGAGCAGAATCTTTAAGTGGCAGTTGAAGTGATGCGCATGGGAAAAGTGCACTTCGTCGGCATCGGGGGCACCGGCCTTTCGGCCATCGCCAAAGTCCTGCTGGAGCAGGGGGAGCAGGTGAGCGGCTCGGACCTGCAGGCCAGCGCGCTGACGGCCGGCCTGGAATCATTGGGCGCAAAGGTCACCATCGGGCACCGCGCCGAGAACGTACACGGGGCGGATGTGGTGGTCGTTTCATCGGCGGTACATGCTGACAACCCGGAGGTCCAGGAGGCCCGCCGGCTGGGCATCCCGGTGCGGAAACGGGCGGAGTTCCTGGGCGAACTGCTGGCCGGCCGGCGTGTCATCGCGGTGGCCGGCACGCACGGCAAGACCACCACTACCGCCATGATCGCCTGGATGCTGACGAACGCCGGCCTGGAACCCGGCTTTATCGTCGGCGGAGTGACGGCCAACCTGGGGACCAATGCACGGGCCGGCCGCAGTGCGTATTTCGTCATCGAGGCGGACGAATACGACCGCATGTTCTGGGGCCTGACCCCCTGGCTGGCGGTGGTGACCAATATTGAGCTGGACCATGTGGACTGCTATCCGACATTAGCGGATGTGCGCCAGGCGTACGCCGCGTTCCTGGCGCGGACGCAAGGGGACGGCGTCTGGCTGATCTGCGCGGAGAGCCGGACGGCCATGGAAGCGGCATTGGAGGCGGAAAAGCAGTGCGCCATGGGCCGGCCGCACATGCTCACGTACGGTTGGGGGGTGGCGGACTGGCGCGCCAAGCTGGCGGGCGGGAGCCCGGCCGGCGGCCAGCGCTTCTGGGCGCACTGGCAGGGACATTCCTTCGGGCCGATTGAACTGCGGGTGCCGGGGAATCATAACGTGCTGAACGCGCTGGCGGCATTTGCTGTCGGAATGCAGGTGGGTCTGGATGAGGGATGCATCCTGGCGGCGCTGGGCAGTTACGCCGGCGTGGGGCGCCGGTTCGAGCTGAAGGGGGAGGCCGGCGGGGTGACCGTCATTGACGATTACGCGCATCATCCCACCGAAATCCACGCCACGTTGAGCGCGGCGCGGGGGCGCTTCCCGGGCCGGCGCATCTGGGCGGTCTTCCAGCCGCACACATATTCGCGCACCAAAGCCCTGCTGGCGGAATTCGCCCAGAGCTTCGGCGATGCAGATAGGGTCATCGTGACCGATATTTATGCGGCGCGCGAGGTGAACGACGGCAGTGTGCATGCCTCGCAGTTGGTCGAGATGATGCGGAGCGACCGGGCGCAGTATATCGGCGCGCTGGCGGATGTGCGGCGCTATCTGGTAGAGCATGTAGCGCCCGGGGATGTGGTCATCACGTTGGGCGCCGGCGACGGATACCGCGTGGGCGAGGAACTGCTGGCCGCGCTGCGCGAGCGCGAGGTGGGGCATGGTCAGGGCTGAGCTGGCCGGCCTGCTGGAACTGGAGGCGAGACTGCAGACCCTAGGCCTGGCGGTGCGCCGCGATGAGCTAATGGCGCGGCACACCACCTGGCGTGTCGGGGGGCCGGCCGACCTGTTTGTGACCGTGCAGAGCATAGATGACCTGATCCATGCCGTCGAGCTGGCCTGGACGTATGAACTGCCCTGTTTTGTGCTGGGCGGCGGCTCCAATATCCTGGTCGGGGATGGGGGCATCCGTGGGTTGGTGGTGCACAATCGCGCCTGCGCGATAAGCATCGAGGTTGCCGGCCAGCGCTTCCCGCTGGAAAAGGCGCCGGCGGATATGCAGGAGGCGGTGCTGTACCTGGAGAGCGGCGCCGCCCTGCCGGCGGCGGCCCGCCGGCTTATCGAGTTGGGCTGGGACGGGCTGACCTGGGCGGCGGATATCCCGGGGACGATCGGCGGCGCCGTGGTGCAGAACGCCGGTGCCTTTGGAGAGTGCCTGGCCGACCGGGTTATTGAGGTGGAGTGGATGGACCCTGCCGGCCGGCTCGGCGCATGGTTGCGGGAGGAGTGCGGCTTTGGCTACCGCTCCAGCCGGCTGCGCGGCCGGCGGGATATCATTGTGCTGGGGCTTCGAATGCAGGTGGAACGCCGGGAGCCGGCGGAACTGCGGGCGCGGCATGCGGAGCTGGCGTCACTGCGGCGTTCCCGTCAGCCGGCCGGCCCAAGCGCTGGTTCGGTCTTCTGCAATCCCGCCGGCGGATATGCCGGCAAGCTGATTGAGGAGGCTGGGCTGAAGGGCCGGCGCATCGGGGGAGCGCATATTTCCGAGCGCCATGCCAATTTCATCGTGAATGATGCCGGCGCGACCGCCCAGGATATCCTGCGGCTGATCGAGCTGGTGCGCGAGAGCGTGCGGAGGACGCACGGCGTGGAGCTGGAGCTGGAAATCGAACTGGTGGGTGAGTTCGCATGAATGGAGTGACCGAACGGATGGCGGAGCGGCGAGCGAAACTGCGCGTGGGCGTGATCTTCGGGGGGCGCTCGGGGGAGCATGAGATCAGCCTGATTTCGGCGCGTTCCGTGATAGGCGCTATGAACCCGGGGCGATATGAGATTGTCCCCATTGGCATCACGCAGGATGGCCGCTGGGTGATGGGGGAGAGCGCGCTGGCCCTGCTGAACGGCGGACAGGCGGAGCGCGAGCGGCCGGCGGCTCTGCTGGCGGATCCCTCCCGCCAGGCCCTGCTGGAGCTGGCGCCGGCGGGAGAGAGGGAGTGCGTCCTGCAGAGCCTGCCGCTGGATGTGGTGTTCCCGGTGCTGCACGGCCCGTACGGCGAGGATGGGACGATCCAGGGACTGCTGGAGCTGGCGAACCTGCCGTACGTGGGCGCCGGCGTGCTGGCCTCGGCGGTGGCGATGGACAAGGCGGTGGCCAAGGCGGTGTTTCGGGCGCACGGTCTTCCTGTCGCGCCGTATATGGTGGTCAAGCGGCGGGCCTGGGAAGCGGATCCGGCCGGCGTGGCGGCGGAGATCGAACGTGTCATCGGCTACGATTGTTTCGTCAAGCCGGCCTGCCTGGGTTCCAGCGTGGGCATCACCAAGGCCCATCATCGGGCGGAGCTGGAAAAAGCCCTGCGGGTGGCGGCGGCCTATGACCGCAAGATTGTCGTGGAGAAGGCAGTGCCGGCCCGCGAGATCGAGGTCTCGGTGCTGGGGAATGATGCCCCTATCGCCTCGGTGCCCGGCGAAATCGTGCCCTGCCGGGAGTTCTACGATTATCGGGCGAAATACGTCGAGGGGCGCTCCGAACTGCTGATTCCGGCGCCGTTGTCGGATACGCTGGCGGAGCGCATCCGCGAGCTGGCTGTTCGGGCGTACACCGCCATTGACTGCGCCGGCATGGCGCGTGTCGATTTCCTGCTGGACCGGGAGACGAACGAGCCGTATGTGAATGAGGTGAACACCATCCCGGGATTCACCTCCATCTCGATGTATCCCAAACTGTGGGAGGCATCGGGCATTTCGTATACAGAGCTGATTGACCGGCTGATTGACCTGGCGCTGGAGCGCCATGCCGATAAGAACCGCTCGCTGACGCGCTATGCGCCCGAGCTGGAGGAGTGAGTTTAGGGGATGACCGCCGCGCGAGGGACCGGGCACAGGACAAGGACAGCGGCCGCGAACGCCGGCCGCCGGCCGCGTGCCGGCGCGCGCCGCTCCTCGCGCTCGCAGGCGCGCGGGGCCATGCGGAACTACAGCACCACCGCGGCCGGCACCGGGCGTCTGCGGGTACACCGGCTTACCAGGGCGCGTTGGCGGTTCCTCCTGCCGAAGGCCTGCGCCTGGGTCCTGCTGTTGGCGGCGGCCGGCCTGCTGGCATACATGTTCATCAGCGCGGACTTTTATGTCTGGGATGTGGAGGTGGAGGGGGCGCGCTGGGTGCGGGGACAGGACCTTCTGCAGGCGGCCGGCCTGGAGGGGCTGAGCATTTTCTACGCGGACCCGGTGGCCATCGCCCGCCGGCTGGAGTCCCTGCCGCAGATTGCGCGCGCCGAGGTGAGCTGTGACCTGCCGGCGCGGGTGCGGGTGCTGGTGACGGAGCGGACGCCGGCGGCCATCTGGCAGAATCACGAGGTGCAGTACTGGGTGGATCAGGAGGGGGTATTGTTTCCCCGGTTGGGGGAACTGGAGAACCCGCTGATCATCGTGGAGCAGGACGGGCCAGTGCGCGCCGCCGGCGACCGGGTGGAAGCGCGCGTGGTGGAGGCGGCTGGCCGGCTGGCCGAGCTGATACCTGGGGTGCGGATTGTGGGCTACAGCTCCACCGACGGGCTGTTCTTCGATATCCCGCAGGGGTACCGCGTGCTTACGCGCCCCGAGCGCGATATGGAAGTGGTCGCGGCCGCACTGCAGGCCCTGCTGGATAAGCTGTCCAGGGAAGGGATTTCGGCGCGGGTGCTGGATCTGCGGTACGAATCGCGCGCATACTGGCGGTAGCTGGCTGATATCGGTATAATTGTATAAAATAGAGACGAAATGGGAATATTTAACGCTGTTTTGCATCAGATCGCACGGGAGAAGGGCCGTTGGAACGCATGCTCTTTGCAATCGACGTGGGAACCACAAAGGTGTGCACGCTGGTGGCGGAGGCGCTGTCGGGTGAAGAGCTGCGCGTCGTGGGCATGGGCACCGTGCCGGCGCGGGGCATGCAGAAAGGCTCCGTGGTGAACGTCGAGGAAGCCTCGCAGGCCATCCAGGCCTCGCTGGCTGAGGCAGAGCGCATGAGCGGGGTCAAGATCGAGCAGGCGGTGGTGAGCCTTTCCGGGGTGCAGATCGCCAGTGTCAACAGCCGCGGTTCCACCATCGTTTCCCGCTCCGCGCGCGGCATCGGCAAGGATGATGTGGACCGGGCGATGGAAGCCGCGCTGGGGATCGCCCTTTCGGCCTCGCATGAGCTGGTGCATTCGGTGCCGCGCAGTTTCACGGTGGATGGGCAGGACGGCATCCGCAATCCCATCGGGATGTTCGGGCATCGGTTGGAGGTGGAGGCGCACCTGGTGACGGCGCCGGCCAGCGCCATGGCGAACCTGATGAAGTGTGTGCGGGCGGCCGGCGTGCAGGTGGAGGGGGTCATCTTCCAGGCGCTGGCGGCCGGCGAGGCCATCCTCACCCCCGAAGAGCGCGAGAGCGGTGTGGTGGTAGTGGATATTGGCGGCGGCACGACCGATGTGGCTATCTTCCTGGAGGGGAGCGTATGGCACAGCGCGGTGATCGGCATCGGCGGTCAGCTCATCACGCGTGACCTGGTGATTTGTTTGCAGATGCCGGCGCCGGCGGCCGAGGAGCTCAAACTGCGCTGTGGCTATGCCGACCCGTCTGACGTGATGGAAGGCGAGATGGTGGAGATTGAGGGCTTCGGCGACCAACCGCGGCGCAGTATTCCCCGCAAACTGCTGGCGGAGATTATCGGCGACCGGGTGGAGCAGATCTTCACCCGTGTGGGGGAGGAGATCACGCGTTCGGGCTATGCCGGCCTTTTGCCGGCGGGCGTAGTGCTGTGCGGCGGCACGGCGCAGTTGGGGGGAATTCGGGCGGTGGCCCGTCGAGTGTTACATATGCCGGTCAGGGTGGGGACCCCGCGCGGGGTGCGCGGCTTGATGGATGTAGTGACGAACCCGGCCTATGCGTGTGGAGTGGGGTTACTGCAGTGGGCGAACCGGTATGGAGCGCATGTGGATGGGAGGAGAAGGCCGGGAGATGAGGGCACGTGGAGGGGATGGTTGAGAGAGTGGGTGAGCAGGATTTTGCCCAGCTAGGCTGAGGCCAGTTTTCCCAACGGTGGATGGTGGGACGTCGTACAGCACAAAACATGATGCAAAATACGCAGCACAATGGGGGGCGACATGAAACCGAGAGATGATTTGACTCAGGCAGGCCGGCACCTGGAGCATTTTGCCCGCATCAAGGTGCTGGGCGTAGGTGGAGGCGGATGCAACGCTGTCAACCGCATGATTGAGGAGGGCATCCACGGCGTCGAGTTCGTCGCCATCAATACCGATGCCCAGGCGCTCCAACAGTCCCTGGCGCCGACCCAGGTGCGCATCGGTGAGAAGCTCACCAAAGGGTTGGGCTCCGGCGGGGACCCGGTTATCGGCGCCAAAGCGGCGGAGGAGTCCACGGAGGTACTGCGCGAGCTGGTGAATGGCACCGACATGGTGTTCATCACCGCCGGCTTGGGTGGCGGTACCGGCACCGGCGCCGCGCCCGTCATTGCTAGTCTGGCCAAGGAGGCCGGCGCGCTCACCATTGGCGTGGTAACCAAGCCCTTCGAGTTCGAGGGCAAGCGCCGCATGAAGATCGCGGAAGAGGGGCTGGAGAAGCTCAAGAGCAACGTGGATACCCTCATCGTCATCCCCAATGAGCGCCTGCTCCAGATTGTGGACCGCCGCGCGCCTATTGCGGTCGCCTTCAAGGTCGCCGATGACGTCCTGCGGCAGGGTATTCAGGGCATTTCGGAAATCATCACCCTGCCGGGCCTCATCAACGTGGACTTCGCTGATGTGCGCTCCGTTATGGCGGAGGGCGGCTCGGCGCTGATGGCGGTGGGCCGGGCCAGCGGCGAGAACCGCGCCGTGCAGGCCGCGGAGAAGGCCATCGGCAACACCCTGCTGGATGTGGCCATTGACGGCGCCCGCGGCATCCTCATCAATGTGCGCGGCGGCCCGGACCTGGGCATCCACGAGGTGCGGGAGGCGGCGGACATCATCCGGCGGACAGCGGATCCCGAGGCGAACATCATCTTCGGAGCCGCCATTGAGCCGGACATGGGCGATGAGATACAGATCACGGTCATCGCCACTGGTTTTGACGCGGCGCAGAAGCGGCAGAGCGCCGGCGCGCCGGCGGACAAGACCAAACAGCGCGCCCCGGTCATCAAGTTTCCTGAGGATATGTGGCGCGCTTCCGGCGACGGTGACGAACTGCCGCCCTTCCTACAGAAGCGGTTCCGGGGCGACTGACCCGGCGCCGTATTGAAAGGCGGTTGCTTCGCGACTGCTGGCAAACAGGCCGTCCGCCCCCGGCCTGTCTTGTAGCGTTCCCATGCTCGCCCCATGATGGGAGGGTATTCGCGCCCTTTTGCCAGCAGGCGCCCCTCTCCGGGTATATATCCGGGGAGGGGCGCTTTGTATTAAAAAATTGTCAGACGCCCCGTTTTTTAAGCTTTTCCCCCTTGAAATATCTGGCGACTTGTGGTATGATGGAGGTGCTGTGACGCTACAGGTAGCCCATCATGAAATGCAAGCTACTATATATAGTGGTATAAATGATTTGGGGTTGCCGCGAGGAAGGGCAGACTTCCAAAGACGGAGAAGCTGACAGATGCAGTGTCCGTACTGCGGCTATGAAGATTCACGTGTGGTGGATACCCGGGAGACGAGCGGAGGCATCCGCCGCCGGCGGGAGTGCAAGAAGTGCCAGCAGAGGTTCACCACCTATGAGCGGGTGATGGCGCATGCCCTGCAGGTGGTGAAGCGGGACGGCCGGCGGGAAGATTTCAGCCGGGAGAAGATACTGCTGGGCCTGCGCAAAGCGTGCACCAAACGGCCGGTCTCCAGCGAGGCCATTGAGAATATCGTCAATCAGGTCGAGGCGGAACTGCTGAACAGCGGCAAGACTGAAGTCACCAGCGAACAAATCGGACAGATGGTCATGGACCGTCTGCGCGAGCTGGATGAAGTGGCGTATATCCGATTTGCGTCCGTATATCTTCCGATTGCTGACGCGGCAAGTTTGCGCCGGGAAATCGACCGCCTCCTCGAATAACTTCGCCCATCCAATACCGCCCCTGGATTAGACTGCCGGGTGGACAGCCGCCGGCGGAAGCCGGTTCGTCTGCTGTTGGGATTCCTGTCTCTGCTGTACGACACTGCTGAAATGGGATGGAAATAGGGGGAAATATGAAAACGATCACCACCGTACAGCTTTCCGCCAACGCGTTGAAGGTGTTGAAGCACCGCTACCTCCGCAAGGATGCGCGCGGGGAACCGTGTGAGACGCCCGAGGAAATGTTCGCGCGGGTGGCGAATACTGTGGCCGCGGCAGACCGCCTGTATGATATGGGCGCGGATGTGGCCCGACGGGCGGAGGAATTCTTCGCCTTGATGGCGAGCATGGACTTCCTCCCCAACAGTCCCACATTGATGAACGCCGGCACGGAGCTGGGCCAGCTTTCCGCCTGCTTCGTCCTGCCGGTGGAAGACGACATGCACAGCATCTTTGATGCCATCAAAGCCACCGCGCTGATTCACAAATCCGGCGGTGGGACGGGCTTCTCGTTCTCGCGCCTGCGGCCGGCCGGCGATATCGTGGGCTCGACCGGCGGGGTGGCTAGCGGCCCCATTTCGTTCATGCGGGTGTTTGATACCGCCACCGACGTGATCAAGCAGGGCGGGCGCCGGCGGGGTGCCAACATGGGCATCCTGCGCGTCGACCATCCTGATATCATGAGCTTCATCCGCTGTAAGAGCACGGAGGGGGTGCTGGCCAACTTCAACATCTCCGTTGCGGTGACCGATGCGTTCATGCGGGCGCTGGAGGCCGGCGAGGACTATCCCCTGATCAACCCGCGCAACGGCGAAGTCGTCGCACACCTTAACGCCCGCGAGGTCTTCAACGCCATCGTCGAGGCGGCATGGACCAATGGCGAGCCGGGCGTCATCTTCATTGACCGCATGAACCAGTACAACCCCACGCCCCATCTCGGCGCCATCGAGAGCACCAACCCCTGCGGCGAACAGCCGCTCCTGCCCAATGAGAGCTGTAACCTGGGTTCCATCAACCTGGTGCGCATGGTGACACCCGACCGCCGCATTGACTGGGAACGCCTGCGAGAGGTGACCTATGCCGCGGTGCACTTCCTCGATAATGTGATCACGATCAACCGCTTCCCCCTGCCGCAGATAGAAGAGGCCACCAAGCTGACCCGCAAGATCGGGCTGGGAGTGATGGGCTTCGCGGATATGCTCATAAGACTGGGCATCCCATATGATTCTGAGGAAGCGACGACCGTCGGCGCCAAGGTGATGGAGGCCATCGCCTATTGGAGCCATGAGAAATCGATGGAATTGGCGGTGAACCGGGGGAGCTTCCCGGCCTTCAAGGAATCGGTGCTGTCGCAGGGGCGCCTGCCGTTCCGCGGGGCGGAGGGAGAGCCGGCCACCATGCCGCTGGTGCTGTCCGATGCGCCGGCCTTCGACTGGGAGGTCCTGCGGCGCGAGATCGCCCGGCGCGGCATCCGCAACGCCACGACGACCACTATCGCTCCGACCGGCTCCATCAGCATCATCGCCGGCGTTTCCAGCGGCATCGAGCCGCTCTTCGCCCTGGCATATACCCGCAAGAATGTCCTGGATGCCGACGAACTGCCGGAGATGAACGCGCTGTTTGAGGAGATCGCCCGGCAGGAAGGCTTCTACTCGCCGGCACTGGTGCGGCGGGTGGCGGAGACCGGCTCCGTGCAGGGCGACCCAGACGTGCCGCGTGAGTTCCAGCGCATCTTCGTGACGGCGCGGGACATCGCCGGCGAATGGCATATCCGCATGCAGGCGGCGTTCCAGCAGTGGGTGGACAATGCCGTCTCCAAGACGATCAACTTCCCCTTTGAGACGACGCCTCAGGAGATCGAGGAAGCGTATCTGCTGGCCTATCGGCTGGGGTGCAAGGGGCTGACCATTTATCGTGAGGGAAGCCGCGAGGTGCAGGTGCTCAATGTGGGCGCCAAAGTGGCGGAAAAGCCGCCGACGGAGAGGGAACGTCCCGAAAAGCGCATACCGCGGCCGCGGCCGGCGGTCACCCGCGGCATCACGGAGAAGATCCCGCTGGGGTGCGGGCGCAACCTGTACGTGACCATCAACGAGGATGAGGCCGGCCTGTGCGAGGTCTTCATCCAGATGGGCAAATCGGGCGGGTGCACCGCTTCGCAGTCGGAGGCCATCGGCCGGCTGATCTCCCTGGCCCTGCGCTCCGGCGTCGCCACCGAGGAAATCTACGACCAGCTCAAGGGCATCCGCTGTCCCTCGCCTTCCTGGCACAACGGTAGCTCCATCCTCTCCTGCGCGGATGCCATCGGCAAGGCACTGGAGCGCTATGTGGAAACCCACGGCGGCAACGGCACTTCTACCGTGCGCATCCATACCAAGCTGGACCTGTCGCCCGAATGCCCGGAGTGCGGGAACCTGCTGGAGATTGGCGAGGGGTGCGCGGTGTGCCGCAACTGCGGCTATTCCCAGTGCGCGTGATACCCGCATAGGAGTCACCGTGAGGCCTTCCGCCGGCGCCGGCGGAAGGCCCTTTCGCGTCCTTGGCATTCCTGCCGGCGGGTGCTATAATGCGGGGGAAATTATCCAGGAGAGTATACTGACCGTGCGCGGCGTGCGCCATTTCCTGATTAAGCTCGGAA